>JASHQD010000610.1 GCA_030037755.1 Terriglobia bacterium | reverse complement strand
GCGCGCTCTCGCCGAAACGAGACGACAATTTGGGGTGCGGAACGATGCCCAGGCCAGACTCATTAACGGGCTTGCGGCTCCAAGGATTACTGGCCTTCGTCCAGCACAGACCGAGTCGATCATAAATCGAGCTCGAGCTCATTTTCATGCTTTGTGGGTGCCGCAAAGCGGCATGACCACTCATTAGGATGGCAATATGCGTTACTGGATCCTGATGCTGGTTCTCTGCGCAGCGGCCGCTCCGGCGCGCCTGCAGTCCGACGAGCATCCGGACTGGACCACTCCCATCGCCCCGTTCCGCATCGCCGACAACCTCTACTACGTGGGGAGCCGCGATCTCGCTTCGTACCTCATCGTCACGCCCGCCGGAGACATCCTGGTCAATTCCAACCTGGAGAGTTCCCCGGCGCTGATCCGCAAAAGCGTGGAGCAGCTGGGATTCCATTTCAGCGACATTTACATTCTTCTGATCAGCCATGCGCACTTCGATCACGACGCGGGAAGTGCCGCAATCAAGCGTATGACGGGAGCGCAGTACATGGTCATGGACTCCGACGTGCCAGTCGTCGAAAGCGGCGGCGCGAAGGACTTCTTCTATCCGAACGACCACTATCCCCCGGCAAAGGTCGATCGCGTGCTCCATGACGGCGACAAGGTCGAGCTTGGCGGGGCGGTGCTGGTCGCGCACAAGACTCCGGGACACACGCGGGGGTGCACCACCTGGTCCATGCGAACCACCCAACAAGGCAAGCCGGTCAATGTTGTCATCGTGGGAAGCTGGAATGTGAATCCCGGTTTTCGCCTGGTCAGTAGGGCTGGGAAACCGGCCTCGTACCCCGGCATTGCCGACGATTATCGAAAGACCTTTGCGGTGCTGAAGGACTTGCCCTGCGACATCTTCCTGGGAGCGCACGGCCAGTATTTCGACATGCTCGCAAAACTGGAGCGGGCAAACGCGGGCGCAGGAGAAAGCGTGTGGATCGATCCCGAGGGCTATCGCAAAGCTGTCGCCGGGAAGGAGCGGGAGTTCGAAGCTGAATTCCAGAGGCAGGAGCGCGGAGGGACATAAGCGGTTAAGCGCCGGAGACGGCGGCTGGATATTTTCCTGTTGCGTATTCGCTTTTTGTTCGCCTATAATGCTGGGGAGCAGCTACACTGACATGGAGGAATTATGAGAATTGTTGAGGGACTTCTGGTTGAACTCGACGCGGAGATCGCGAATACGCGCAAGACCTTGGAGCGCGTCCCTAACAAGCCTGATTTCGTTCCGCATGCGAAATCAGCGCCGCTCGGCAGGCTCGCGGCCCATGTGGCGCAGCTTCCGGAATTCGGGCTTACCGTCCTTGACACCCCGCAACTGGACTTTTCGACGGGCAGCTTCAAGCCGCTGCAGTTCGAGTCTGCTGCGCAACTCGTCAAAGCCTTTGAGGAGGGAGCGGCCAGGCTGCGTTCAACCCTCGCCAGCCTGGCGGACGAATCCTGGCAGGAGAATTGGAAGCTCCTTTATAAGGGCACATCGCTGTTTGATGGACCTCGGTTTCTTGCCTACCGGCAGATGTTCCTCAATCATCTCGTCCATCATCGGGCGCAGCTCGGCGTTTACCTCCGGCTGAACGGCGTGGCCGTGCCGGCGATCTACGGACCGTCCGCGGACGAGTCGTGGGGGTGAGAATCGGTTGCCGGTTGCGGAATCATCGATACGCGGGAATGCCGGTGACCGTCTCACCGATGGCGAGCGTGTGGATATTGTGCGTGCCCTCATAGGTGAACACCGATTCGAGGTTGCACATGTGGCGGAAGATCGGATACTCATCCGCCACGCCGTTGGCCCCGAGGATGTCGCGCGCGGCCCGGGCGATGTCGAGCGCGATTTTCACGTTGTTGCGCTTCAGCATGGAGACGTGCACGGGCTCCGCGCGGCCCTTGTCTTTCAGGCGGCCGACCTGCAACGCGAGCAACTGCCCCTTGGTGATCTCGGTGATCATATCGGCGAGCTTCGCCTGGATGAGCTGGTGCGCCGCGATCGGTTTGTCGTCGAATTGCTTGCGGGTCTTGGCGTACTCCAATGCCTCGTTGTAGCAGGCCATGGCGGCGCCTACCGCGCCCCAACCGATGCCATAGCGCGCCTGGGTCAGGCAGGAAAGCGGCGCTTTCAATCCCTTCGCGCAGGGAAGCATCGCCGATGCCGGCACGCGAACATCCTGCAAGGCGAGAGTGCTGGTCACGGAGGCGCGCAGCGACCACTTGCCCTTGATATCTTTCGACGTGAACCCGGGCGTGCCCTTTTCGACCAGGAATCCCCGGATACCCTCTTCCGTGCGTGCCCAGACCACGGCGACATCGGCGATGGTGCCTGACGTTATCCAGGCTTTCTCCCCGTTCAGGATGAAGTCGTCGCCGTCCTTGCGCGCGCGCGTACGCATGCCGCCGGGATTCGATCCAAAATCGGGCTCCGTCAGTCCGAAGCAGCCGATCGCCGTGCCCTGCTGCATGGCAGGCAGCCATTTTTCTTTCTGCTCGTCGGACCCGTAGGCGTGAATCGGGTACATCACGAGCGCCCCCTGCACGGAGACGAAGCTGCGCAAACCGCTATCACCGCGCTCAAGTTCCTGCATGATCAAACCATACTCGACGTTCGACATCTCGGCGCAGCCGTAACCCGTCAGGTTGGCGCCGAAGAATCCGAGTTCGGCCATCATGGGGACGAGGTGCTTGGGAAATTTGGCTTCGCGATTCCACTCCTCGATGCCCGGCAACACTTCCTTGTCCACGAACTCTCGGACCGTCTGGCGCACCAGCCTTTCCTCATCGGAGAGCAGCGAGTCGAATTCCAGAAAATCCACGCCGTGAAAGGGGAACATGAATGCCTCCAGGTGGTTGTCATGATTCTATGCGGCAGGTGGAGTACGCGTCAATGCTGCGCGCGAACGGGACAAACGGGGCGGACGTGGGACCCCCGCGACCCTGATTCCTGGGAACCATGCCTGACCCCTTGTAGTGCAAACCACGACAGAGTAACGGGCCCATTTTCTACAGAAAAATAGTGCCTCCAGCGATGGCGCGGCGGTGTCCGAAGCGGCAAGCTGGAACTCGGGATCGTTTTTATGCGGGTACTGATTGCCGACGATTCACCCTTAGTTGTAGATCGCGTGTCCTCGGTGCTGGCCGCTATGGGCAGGATTGAAGTTGTAGGCCGGGCGGGCACGGTACTGGAGACGGCGAGCGCCGTGCGCGACCTGAAACCCGACGTGATGATTCTCGATCTCCAGATGCCGGATGGCAGCGGCCTCGATGTTCTCCAGGGAATCGCCAGAGATCCATCGGCGCCGGTCGTCATCGTTCTGACGAACCACGGCACACCACAGCATCGGAGGAAATGCCTGCAAAGCGGGGCGCACTTCTTCCTCGACAAGTCGGTGGAGTTCGATAAGCTCCCCGAAGTCCTTCGAACTTTGAACGCCCACGTGTCCGCTATGAGGTCGTCGGCCGCAGACTCCCGTCTGGGCGCGCCCGACACCGCGCACGAAGAGAACAGGATGAGAGAATGATCAAGCTCGTGATTACTTTTCTGGCAGGTCTGCTTTCAGGTTTGGCTGTTTCCTGGGTTGTTATTCGCTCGCTTCGAGCCCGGGTCAAGTTCTACGAGACATATATCCATGACCGGATAGCGAAGATGTCAGAAGCCAGCGTCAACGGATCCGCGCCTTTAAACCGGACGTCATAAGTTCATGCGAATAGAATCAGGGCACGCCTTCAGCCGTGCCGGAAAGTGCGCGTCTACCGGGCCCTTTCCCTTTTGCGCTCGACGGGCGCTTCAGCCGCAGCTGAACCGACCGGCGAGTGGCGGCACGGCTGAAGCCGTGCCCTGATTCCATTCGCACCAACTTCTGCCTGGCGGCGAGGAATCCCGTAGGACGCTCACTTTCAGAAGGAGGTTCCCCGCTTCGCCCCGGAAAAAATGAATTGATAGCCTCTTTTTGTCAGAGGGGGACCGGCGTGGACTCCACGATCTCGCGGAGAATGGCTTCGGCCTGTTCGGCCTGCTTGAGCGTGGAGACATAGCGCGAGTTGACGACCGTGCGATGCGCGAGCACCGGCATCGCCAGGCGCTTGAAATCGTCGGGCACCGTGTAGCCGCGGCCTTCGACGAGAGCCAGCGCCTGCGCGGCGCGATAGAGCGATACCGATCCACGCGGACTCACGCCCAGGCTCAGGTATTCGTGGTGGCGCGTCTTCTCCACCAGGGCCAGGGCGTAGCCAACCAGATCGTCGTCCACGCTGACGGCCCGCGCCGCGCGCTGAATCTCCGCAACCTCGTCGGCATTCATTACGGGCACGAGCGAGTCCAGCGGATCGCGCGCCGAGTTAACCAGGATCTCGCGTTCGCTCTCCGTGCTGGGATAGCCGATGCGCAGCCGCAGCAGGAATCGATCCAACTGGCTCTCGGGCAGCGGATAGGTACCGTGGTGCTCGATCGGATTCTGCGTGGCGATCACCAGGAACGGCTGGGGCAGCGGGTAGGTGGTCTTCTCCACCGTCACCTGGTTTTCGTTCATGGCTTCGAGCAGCGCGCTCTGGGTCTTTGGCGTGGTGCGATTGATCTCATCCGCCAGCACGACATTCGCGAAGATAGGCCCGGGACGAAACTCAAACCGTTGCGTCTCGAGAGCGAAGATGCTGGTGCCGATCACGTCCGCGGGCAGAAGGTCCGAAGTGAATTGAATCCGCTGAAATGTGCAGTCGAGCGATTTGGCAAGCGCGCGCGCCAGGGTCGTTTTCCCGACGCCGGGCACG
This sequence comes from Terriglobia bacterium, assembly GCA_030037755.1. GTDB lineage: Bacteria > Acidobacteriota > Terriglobia > UBA7540 > UBA7540 > Gp13-AA77. The sequence goes on along the minus strand of JASHQD010000610.1, from coordinate 7,441 downwards.
TCTTCGATCAGCAGGTGGCCGCGCGCGAAAAGGGCCACCAGCGCGAGTTTCACCGCTTCATCCTTGCCGCGGATCACGCTGCGCACGGCGCCATGAAGGCGCGTCACCGCCTCGGCGTACGCGCTCGCGTCCGCGATATCGATGCCGGCCGCCTCGTGATTCTTCACCAATGCCATAAGGCCGCTGCCGATTCTGATGCCGGTTGCCGGCGTTCAGGACACCGATTGCTCGGCCTCCTTCGAGGAGTGGGCGAACCGCAAGCGCTCAGTGACCAACAGCAGTGGCTGCATCGAACTGGACGCCGCGCCCGTAATCTGCTAATTTCAGATTTCCGGGCGATTAACTCAGCGGTAGAGTGCTACCTTCACACGGTAGAAGTCAGAGGTTCGAATCCTCTATCGCCCACCATTGATTCTTATCGACTTACGGGCTGGGAACCTTACGCCCAACCCAGTCAGCCCACACGGTCATCGCGCCATCTGAGTTTGCACTCCCGGAACCCTCAGGGACGGGACTGCCTTAACCGATGGTAGCACTTCTCTCAGGCTTTGCGTTGCGACAAGCCTCAGTGGTCGGATTCAGCGCCGTCGGATGTGAGTCCCATCCATTTCAGGATCAATTTGAGTTTCGCCGGCAGCCTCTGGCGGCCGGAACGCACCTTGCGATAGATGATGCCGCCGGGAACAACAAGTTTGATCGCAGTTCCCGAATTTGCAGAACTCGTGACCGTGAGCTCGCTGGCAATGCGGGCGGCGCGTTCGCGCATTCCCTGCAGGCCGAAATGGCCCTCTCGACCCCGATCGGCCACCGCGGGATCGATGCCGATGCCATTATCGGTCACGCTCAAGGCGAGATCGTTGGCGTAAGTGAGCTCCACCTGCAGTTGCGTCGCGTGCGAGTGCGCGCAGGCGTTGCGGATGGCCTCGTACCCGATGCGGTAGATCTCGTCGCGGACAATGGGGTGCATCTCGGCAGCCTGGCCAACCACGGAGAACGAGGGTGCGATGCAACTCTGGATTCTGCACTCGTCAATCGCCCGCCGAAATGCTTCCGCCAGGTCGTTCCTCTGTGTGGTCGAGCTGCGCAGGGAATTCAGAGCCTCCCGGCCCTCCTCGGTTGCCCGCGCCAGCCAGCCCGACAACTGTTCTATAGCTCGACGCATACGGGCAGGATCGTGGGAATGATCCAGCGCGTCGTCGGCGACCAGCTTGCTGCCCTGAATCGTTTGCAGCAGCGTGTCATGGAGTTCACGCGCGATACGAGTCCGTTCCGCCAATCGCTCATCGAACCGGGCGCCCAAGGCCTTTGCCACTTGCCGCACTCGTAGACGATGGAAAATCCAGAGCATCACAAATCCGGCCACAACGCACAGCGCCCAGAGCCCGTGAGTTTGATACCAGGCCGGAGCAACGGAGAGGTTGAGTGTTGCGCCGCTTTCGTTCCACACGCCGTCGCTGTTGCACGCGGTCACGCGAAAGATATAATCCCCGGGCGACAGATGAGTGAAAAACGCATCTCGACGGTTTCCCGCATCACGCCAGTCCTTGTCCCAGCCCTCAAGCTTGTAGCGGAAGCGCACGCGTTCCGGTATCGACAAGCCCAAGCCGGCGTACTCAATGCGAAGGGTCTTGGCCAAAGGGGGAAGCGCCGGACTCGAAAATGGCGAATAAGTCTTGTCGTCGGCGGTGACGGCCCGGATCGAGACCAGCGGGGAAATGGGATTCCGATTGATGTGTACGGGATCCAGCTTCACGGCCCCGTTTCGCGTCGCGAACCAGAGCGTGCCATCGCTCGCTTGAAGGGCCCCCGGGGCGTAGACGTCGTCCTTACGTTGAACGGGTTCGGGCAGGTCGGTGACAAGGTCAAACAGCTCGAACGTGGCCTTGAGTTGAGGATTCCGGGTCAGGTCGTCGACCTCGCTGGCAGGAATGTGGACGATGCCAGAAGCGGCGCTCAGCCAAAGGTCGCCGTTCGGTGTCGCGATAAGTCCGGTAATCGAAGTGAATGCGCCCGGCTCCGCGCTTTGTACGGTATGGAAGCGCTCTCCCTGGAGAAATGTCAATCCGGATTCGCCGCCAACCCAAATCTCACCGTTACGTTCGGCGATGATATTGGGCGGACCGACGTCAAGACCGTCATTGGAATCAAACACCCGAACCTGGCCATGATCGTATCGAGCGATCCTGTCGCCCCAATAGAGCCAAACGCGGTCTTCACTGTCCGTGAAAGCGAAGCCCGCCGACCAATCGGGGTGTTCCGGCAGAATCTGGACGAAGGTCCAGGCGCCGTTCTGGAGCCGGAACTCTCCACTGCCACCGAAAGCCACCCAGAGACTCCCGGAGCGGTCCTTGGTGATCGCCGAGGCGATAATCCGGCCTTGCGGTACAGACGACAGACTCAGCTTTGCAACCTCGTCGGGCACTGGCACTTTGATGAATCGGCCACTTTGCCAATGAAGCAGGGTACGGTCGCCGCTCAACCATGTTGTGCCGTCGGGATCGTGATAGCTCGTGTACACGTCCGTGGGTCCGTCCACCGCGGGCTTCTGGTCTTCAACTCGAACCAGTGGAAATGACTCTCCTCTCGATCCCGCCCAAACAGCGCCATCCGGGCCTGTCACCAGGCAGAAAGGGCCGCCTCGCAAGGGGTACCACGTCACGTTGCGATGCCGAAACCGGTCAAGGCCGCCGTCGGTTCCCACCCAGATGTTGCCTTCGCGATCCTCCAGAATCGATTCCACCGTTTGTCCGGATAGCCCTTGCTGCTGGCCGAATCTCTCTGCGGCCTTCTCGGGTGAGTAATCCACTGCCCGATCCGGGAGCGGCATTCGGCTCAACCCATCGCCGCTGCCGATCCACAACGCGCCGGCGCGATCAAACAGGGCTGAATTCGCAGGAATATCGATGTCAGGCAGGATCTCGATTTTGCGGTCTTTATCGCAGCGAAAAGCCCGAAGCTTCTTGAGCGATTCATCGTAGAACACGATGGAGCCGTCCGGACGCTCGGTTAACAGCGTTACGGGTCCACAATGAATCCCGGCGCTTTGAAATCGTTTCTCACCTTCGGACAAGAACAAAATCTCGCTTCCGGTTGCAACCCAGAGCGTCCCTTCCCGGTCCACCAGGAGCTGCCACGCGCTGTCGGCCGGATAATTCCAGTTCAAGTCGATCGCACGCCATCGCTGGCCTTCCAGACGGGCAAATCCGCCGACAACGGCCGCCCAAACGGCTCCCCTTCGATCCCGAGCGAAGCACCGGACCGTGCTCACGGGAAAACCGTCCCGGTCGGTGTAGTTTGTCACCTGGCCGTCCCTGATGAAGCTCGCGCCCCCCCTGGAAAAGCCCACCCAGAGTCCTCCATCGGGGACGGCCATCAACGCTGAGACCGTTGCCGCCGGCAATGAGCCGGTATCGGGCTGGTACGGCTCAAAAGTGATCCCATCAAAGCGCAACAGGCCGTCCGTTGTCCCCAGCCATAAATAGCCGTCTGTGGTCTGCGCGAGGGCGGTTACGTTCCCGGTCACTCCTTGTTTCGGGCCCCAGGTAGTGTGGTAGAGCTGTGCCAGGGGTTGATGAGGATCGAGCGCGCGCGCTGAGGAGCACAGTACAGGAATGAGAAAAGCTGCGGCGAAAGCCGAGAGGGATCTTATTCCCGGACGCAATACTCGGCGCACATACCCAAGAATGGAGGGAACCCGCGCCGGGAGCGGGTCGGCCGGTGATGGATTCATTTTCTCAGGAACAGGACTAGTCCTCAATCCGATCGCAGTCTTGTTTTCGCGAAGCCAAGCGTCTCGAAATGAAGCGTGAGCTCCAGAGCGCGGCATCACAAAGGGCTTGCGCCGGACACGGCCTAATCATATAGCGTGTCATCCCCGGTTGAAAACCTCAGTTTCCACAGCCACCGCCCAGTGGATTTCTACAGGTCGGCGCGACACGTTAAATCTCCAGAAGGCCCCGCCTGACCGCGATCGTCACGGCGTGCGTCCGATCGTTGGCTCTCAGTTTCCCCACGAGGTTCTTGATGTGAAAGTTGACGGTGGTCTCCGCAATGCCGAGCTGGTCTGCGATCTGCTTGTTCCGATAACCATCTCGAATGAGCCGAAGTACCTCCAGTTCACGAGTCGTAAGGTCTTCATCGCCCAAATGTTCGGCGAGGCGGGCGGCCACCGCCGGTGGGACGTGCCGCTTGCCGCCATGGACCGATCGGATGATGGCCAGCAATTCGTCCTTCGGCATGCTCTTCAGCACGTAGGCGCGGGCGCCCGCCCGCATCGCCCGGTGGATTTCTCCCTCGGTGTCTGAGGTGGTCAGCATGATAATGCGCGCGTCAGGAAACTCGCCGCGAATAGAGACCAGGACGTCGGCGCCGTCGGCGCCGGGAAGGCGAAGATCCATCAGCGTGACGTCCGGCCGATGACGGCGAAACTCCGCGATTGCCTCCACAGCATTCCCGGCCTGCGCTACCAGGACCATATCCGGCTGGGATTCGAGGATAATGCGGAGTCCTTCGCGGAAGACAGGATGGTCCTCAACGCAGAGAATCCGAATCGGGTTGCCAGAAACCACGGGCGGGAATCCCCCTCGGGCCATTGTAATCGTTTGTTGAACACCTTTACAGGACGCTCAATCGGGGTAAGTGGTTACTGAATTAGAACCGCTTACGCGCGCCTGATTGCGGTCATTCTTCAGCCGCCCTCGCATACCGCCGAAGGGGCGGCGGCCTTGGTCTCCCAACGGCATACGACCTCGAACCGAAGCCCGTCGACCTGTAGAAGAATGCAGGGCAAATCCTGTCGCGTTTGGGGTGGTCACAAATCCAGGGCCTGTTCATTCTGACAATGTGCTGAACGAGGCTTCGGCAATGTTGAATGACCACGCGGATCGGGGGACGGAACGCTTTCGAGAGCCACAAAGGAAGGGAGCAAAGCCATGCCTGCTACAGATTTGATTGGATCCAGCGCGAAATTCCAGGCTGTACTCAACGCGATCAACCTGGTCGCGCCGGTCGATTCTGCCGTTCTGATTCAGGGTGAAACGGGTACCGGCAAAGAGGCGATCGCTCGGGCGATTCATCAAGCGAGCCGCAGGAGCCAGAACCGTTTCGTGGCCCTCAACTGTGCGGCAATTCCCGGCGCTTTGCTGGAAAGCGAACTCTTCGGCCACGAACGTGGGGCGTTCACGGGTGCAGTGACCGAGACCGCCGGCCGCTTTCAAGCTGCCGACCGCGGAACGTTGTTCCTGGACGAAATTGGGGAGCTTCCTCTCGAGCTGCAGCCCAAACTTCTTCGAGTTCTTCAGGAAAGGGAGTTTGAGCGGCTGGGCAGCGGGCGCGCCGTGCAAGTTGACGTGCGGATCATCGCGGCTACGAACCGGGATCTGGCGCGCATGGTGGAGGAGCGGCAGTTCCGCGCCGACCTCTACTTTCGGTTGAATGTTTATCCCCTGACGCTTCCGCCTTTGCGGGAAAGGGCAGACGATATCCAACCGCTCGCAGAGCACTTCGTTCGCAGGCTCGCCCACCGGCTGGGCAAGTCCATCGATGCCATTCCTGATGAGGTGATGAGGGTCCTGAAGCGGCACCAATGGCCGGGGAACATCCGGGAACTGGAGAATGTGCTTGAGCGGGCTGTGATCATGACGAAGGGCCCTGTATTGCACGTTCAGCTCGATCAGAGCATGGCTCGAAACACGCAGTTTCGGTCCGGCAGCACGCTCGTCGACGCCCGTAGACAGCACATCACGGCCACGCTTCACAAAACCAACTGGGTTGTTGGCGGACCGCATGGAGCGGCCGCTCGACTCGGGTTGCCCCGGAGTACCCTGATGGCCATGATGAAGCGACTTGGCATAGACCGGGACGCGCCGGCACAGGGAACGGAACAGCCGAACCAGCCGTTCACGACAATTCCGCCCCAGAGCGCTCATCCGTCCGGCTGGTTTCAACGGCCGGCGTGGGCGTAACACCGGGCGCGCGCCGCATCGGTGAGAGGCAGCTTCAGCGGGACCAAAGAGGCGGTCTTTGGGCCGGCATGCTCGAGCGAAAGGCGCTGTGTGCCGGGTTAGGAAGAAACTCTGCCGCAAAAAACTCTGCCGCCGTGATGGAAAACCGGAGGGCTTTCCATCACGGCGGCAGAGCACGAATCCTGCTTGGGGCGTCGGGGCCCGGAAAGGCCAAGCCTTTCCGCAAGGCGCTGCGGCAAAGCCGCAAGCTCCCAATCAGACTCCAAAGCCCGGCGCCCGGTTAGTTCTTGAAGACGTAGCTGGCGCCCAGCATCTCGGAACTGACGGTTCCCTCGTAGGCTCCGATCGCCGAGTAAGAAGCCACCGCCGAGATCGCGTGGCCGAAGTGCGCGCCGGTGGCGCCGTCGGAGGCGGTCAGCTTGTCAGTGTAAGTCGAGGTGTTCGCCCAGCCCGACTTGGGCTCCTGGTACAAGTAGGCGGCGCCCTGGAGATCGTTCCCGTTGATCGCCGCATTGGGAGCGCCAGCCAGCACGTAGTTGCCGGTTGTGCTTACCGCGTACCCGAAGTTGTCGCCTTCATTGCTGTCGGAGGACGTCAACTCGGCGGTTTGGTTACCGGTCGCCCAGCCGCTTTCGGGTTCGATGAAAACATACACTGCGCCCGATTCGGTATTCACGCCGGGCGCGCCGATCGCAATCGTATTGCCGGTGCTGCCACCGATGGCGACCGAATAGCCGAAATCGTCGTAAGTCACGCCGTTCGATGCCGTGAGCTTGGCGGTATAGGCGGTGGTTGTGGTCCAACCCTTCGACCCCTCCACGTAGACATAGGCGGCGCCGAGGTCGCTCGAAGCGAAGGGCGAGCCGATCACGATAGACTTGCCGCTGATCGCTACCGTCGAACCAAAGTAGTTGTCCAGGGTTTCATCTGACGAGGTCAATTGCGCCTTGAAGGTGGAAGTGGTGACCCATCCGGTTCCGGGACGCTGAAAGACATAAACTGCGCCACCCGGGGTATTGGCGGCGATATAGTGATTGGGGGTACCGACCGCGATGAAGCTGCCGGCGGCGGCCACCGCGTATCCGAAGAAGTCATAGTCCTGCCCGCCCTCGTCTGTGAGCTCGGCGTTTTGAGTGGCGTTCACCCATCCTCCCGCCGGTTCGACAAACACGTACGCCGCGCCTGTGTAAGCGTTGTGACCGAATGCGCCCACCACAACGCCGCTCGCGCCCACACCCACCGACCAGCCAAAGAAATCGTCCGTAGCGCCGTCCGACGACGTGAGTTGGGCAGTCTGAGTGGCGTTCGCCCAGCCGGTTTTGCCCGCCACGAAGACGTAAGCAGTTCCCTGGTACGAGTTCGACCCGACCGTAGCCTCCGGCGCTCCCACCACGATCGTTTGGCCATAAGCCGACACCGAGAAGCCGAAGTAGTCGTTGGTGGTGGCGTTCGAAGCGGTCAGTTCGGCTTCCTGCTCG
>JASHQD010000609.1 GCA_030037755.1 Terriglobia bacterium | reverse complement strand
TTTCTGCGCCGATTACCGGACGGTCATGCTGAACCGCTGGATCAGATCCGGAATCTCGAAGCAAGGGAACGCGGGCAGCACCGACGCAGGATCCGCGATCCTGCTGCGCGTTTCAGGCACGCACAATGCTCTGCTTTTGCGCGAGGGCGACGAGTGCCGATGGTTCGAAGGCGCGTCGGCAGAGCAGGCGACCGGCCTCACACGCTGGATCCAGTCGCTTCAATAGTTGCCTGCGCCGCAGCGTCACGGTTAAAATCGCAACAGGCGACCGAATCGACCAAGGCATACGATCGGCGCATCCGGCCCTTTCAGGCCGCTCCGGGAAAAGGAGATCGCTCATGGCTTTAACGATTGCCGAAGACCAGCGCAATGGCGTCACCCTCCTCAAACTTTCAGGCCGACTGGTGCTCGGCGAAGAAAGCAACGAACTCCGCACCACGATCAAGCGGCTGCTGGACGCCGGCGACAACAAGATTCTGGTGGATCTGGGTGAAGTCAGTTACATCGACAGCGCGGGTCTCGGCACGCTCGTGGCCGGATATACTTCGGCCCGCAATGCGGGAGGCGTGATGAAGCTCGCGAATCTCACCAAGAAGGTCAACGAGCAGCTGAATATCACGAAGCTTGTGACCGTGTTTGACGTTTACGACAGCGTCGCTACCGGGCTCAAGTCTTTTGCCTGAGCCTCTCGAAGGCTAGCTTTCGAGGTCGTCGATCGTCAGGCCCGAGAGCAGTTTCGGATAAAAGTCCGTCGACTTCTGCGGCATCGGCAGGCCCGCGAAGGCGTTGGCGCGTACCGCTTCGATCGGCGTGGGATTCATCAGGAAACAAATCTGCGCGCGACCTTCATCGACGGCGCGGATCGCGGCCTCCGCATCGCGTTCATAGTAGAGATTCTTCTCCTCGCGCACCGCTTCCGGGCTGATCAGCAGCGCACCTTCGATCAGCAGGCGGTGCAGGAGGTAGACGTCCAGCCGCGCCAGCGAAGGAGGCGTTCCCGCGAGTTCCGATTCCTCCTCGTTCTCTCGCAACACCAACAGAGCGACCTTGCCTGGTCCCCCATACGCCAGGAATGCCGGGCTGCCGGCGCCCGCTTCACTCAGCTGATCGCGCCAGGCAGGCAGTTGCGCGGCCGCGTCGCCTGAGAGCTCCGTGACATCAAACTGGGTCAGCGCCCCCACCAGGAAGCCGTTCCAGGTGTACTTGTACGCACCGTGGACTACGCGGTGAGTGGGCAGGATCAGCAGGCCGTCGTCCTCCATGCGGACGAAGGTTGCCATCACGTAATCGGACGCTTCCGCTCCCTTCCCCTCAGCGCGCAAACCGTTGCGATAAGCGAGCGCCGTCTCATAGCGATGATGCCCATCCGCGATCACCAGCTTGCGGTCGCGCATCTCTGCGCTGACCTGTTGCAAGACCGGAGTCGAAGTCACGCGCCAGACTTCGTGACGCGTGCCGTATTCATCTGTCAGGCTCTCCCAGGGAGAACCTTTGCCGGAAGCCGTCAACTCCCGCTCGACGACGCCTTCGGGGTCGCTGTACAGCAGGAAAATCTGGCCGAAGTGCGCGCGCGTCGCGCCGAGCAGGGCCAGGCGATCCGCCTTCGGACCGGAGAGCGTCTGCTCGTGCCGGTGTATGACTCCTGCCGAATACTCTTCGAGACGCACGAGTCCGATGAATCCGCTTCGGCGCCTGCGCACGCCCCGCTGGCCGGGCACCTCGTACTCCTGGGTATAGGGATAAAGCGCCGGCTCCGCGTCGCGCTTGAGGATACCGCGCTCGATCCAGCCGCGAAACTCGGCCGCAGCCGCGGCGTAGGGATCCTGCTCGGCCGGATCGCCGCGACGGCGAATAATGCGCGCCAGATTGTACGGGCTCGCGGCGTAGTAGCGCGCCTGCATCTCGGGGGAGATCTTGTCGTAGGGCTGAGTGATCACGCGCTCGAGTCCGTCAACCGCGCGCGCGTCGTAGTGGAGAGCCTGAAAGGGTCGTATTTCCGCCATTAGAACGGTTCCTCTGTACCTGAATTAAGAATCGTCTGCAATGATCTAAACCTCGGTAATCGTTAGTCCGTGGAAGGCCATTCGATATAGACGCTTGTCGAGAGTCAGCAGTGAATAGCCGCGCTCCCGGGCGTGAGCACCGATTAAGAAATCTGCCAAAATCCGTCGCGGCCCTGGCAGGCGCTGCCGTCTTCTGCGAACGGCGTAAGCTTGAAGGGCACGGCCAGCCACACGCCAGATCGCCTCCTCCAGGTTCCACTGCACGACGATGCCAGTGTCTTCCAAGAAGGCGCCGACGAAGTCCTCGCTGCGCCCGGGGCAAGCCATTAGTTCAGCGACCACCGGCGCGCTGACCACCAGTCCGCCGCGTTCGAGAGCGGCATCGAGCGCAGCCTGCGCAGCTCCGCTGGTTTGATCGTCACCGTCCCAGAGCGCGACGATTACGTTCGTGTCAACAGCGGTCGTCATTCTCCACGCATCTCGCGAAACCAGCGCCGAATACCTTCGCGACCCGAAGGGATACCGGGATTGCCGATGCCGCGATATTTCGCAAACGGACTGGCCGCCCGCAAAGGACGGACGTGCACGCCTGAGCGATCACTCTCAAACAGCAGAGTGTCGCCGGCGCCTACCCCCAAGGTCCTGCGAATCTCGCGCGGAACGGTAATCTGACCCTTGCTCGTAATCCGCGCCCGCCTTTGCGTCATTCTGTTCACGTCCTTACTTTAGCACAGCGCTCCTTACTTCGAACGCCGCGCTGTTTGGCCGTCTCAACCGGTCTATAATGAGCTTTGAGCCTTTCCCAACAAACTCGCACAGGCGCTCCAGGCCCGATGGATCTGCTCGTCTTCGACCTTGACGGCACGCTGATCGACAGCAAGCTGGACCTTGTGCTCAGCGTCAATGCGGTTCGTGGACGCTTGCACCTGCCTGCATTACCCCAGGAAACCATCGCCACCTACGTGGGCCGCGGCGTGGTGACCTTGATGCAACGTGCGCTCGGACCTGAAGCCAGTGAGCAGACGGTGGCCGAAGGGGTGGAGTTCTTCCTCGAGTACTACCGCGATCACATGCTCGACCACACGGTGCCCTATCCCGGAGTCCGCGAGGCACTCGCCGCCCTGCAGGACCGCCGCATGGCCGTGCTCACCAACAAGCCGGTGCGATTCAGCCAGGCGATCCTGGCCGGACTCGGCCTCAGCGGGTACTTCGTGCAGGTCTATGGCGGCAACAGCTTCGAGCGCAAGAAGCCCGACCCGATCGGCGTCCTGACGCTGATGCGCGAAGCCAACGTGGCTGCCGAACGCACCATGATCGTGGGCGATTCGGATACCGACGTCCTCACGGGCAGGAATGCAGGCGTCTGGACTTGCGGCGTTACCTATGGTCTCGCGCCCCAGACGCTTGAAACGTCGCCGCCGGATTTCCTGCTGCATGACCTGCGCGAGCTCCCTCCGCTGCTGACCGAGTATCAATCTGCGACCGTCAATGCCTGAATTGGACGTAGGGGCGAGACACCGCTCCAAAAAGCAAAGCGGCGGCGAGCCCTGGTTCGGCCCGCCACCGCCCTGGTTTACAAGCAGCCAACCTAGCCTAATCACATAGGCCAGTAAGTAGGTCGAGCGACGCGCCTTATTGCCCGTCGCCGTTGTCACCGCCGCCGTTCGGTGAAATCACCACGAACTGCGACACTCCGTTGGCGTTGACGCGCAACAGCGTATCGCCCTTTGCATCGGCTGCCAGACGGTTAAAGTCGGCCACCGACATCACAGCGTGCCGGTTGATGCTCTCGATCACCATGCCCTGCTGCAAGCCTGACTGGCCGCCCGGGCTGTTTTGATCGATGTTCGTGATGACGACGCCGTGGACGTCCTCACCCAGCCCCAACTGCGACCGGATGTCCGGAGTCAGCGCCTGCACCGTGATGCCGCGCAGTGTACCGGCGCTCGGCGCCTGTCCGAGGCCGGCCGTGACCGGCAGGTCCGCCGGACGCTCGCCGAGGGCCACCTTGACATCCATCTGCTTGCCGTCGCGGATGATGCCCAGAGTCACGGTGGTATTGGGGTTAAGATTGGCCACCATGGCGCTAAGCGTGCCCTTGGAGTCGATCGTCTGTCCATTCACCGTGCGGACCACGTCGCCGGCTTTCACGCCCGATTTGTCCGCCGGGCCGCCCTTCGTCACATCCTGGATCAGCGCGCCGGAGGTGTCAGGCAGGTTGAATTGCTTGGCCATCTGGTCGCTGAGGTCCGCGATGGTGACGCCCAGGTACCCGCGCTCGACCTTGCCGGTCTTGATAAGGTCGTTCATCACGTGCTGGACCATCTGCGAGGGAATGGCGAATCCCACGCCCATGAATCCGCCCTCGCCGCCCATACCGCTGTTGTTGCTCAGAATAGCGGTGTTGATGCCGATTACCTGGCCGCGCACGTTCACCAGCGGGCCGCCCGAGTTGCCGGGATTGATGGCGGCGTCGGTCTGGATGAAGTCCTCAAATCCGTTCTGCTCGATGTTCATGTCGCTGCGGCCGAGCGCGCTTACGGTGCCGCGCGTCACGGTGAAGTTCAGCCCGAAGGGATTACCGAAGGCCATCACGGTGTCGCCAACCTTGAGCGCGCTCGAATCGCCGATGGGCGCCGTCGTCAGGCCGTGCGCGTCGATCTTGATAACGGCGACGTCGGTCTGCGGATCAGCGCCTACCACCTTGCCGGTAAGGGTGCGCTTGTCATTGAGCAACACTTTGATGTCGGTGGCGTTTTTCACCACGTGATTGTTGGTCACGATATAGCCGTCCGGCGACACGATCACTCCGGACCCGAGAGCGTGTTCGCGCTGCTCGCGCGGAACGTTAAAGCCGGGGATGTTGCCGAAGAACTGCCTGAAGAATGGGTCCATCCCAAAGGGGCTTCCCTGCGTTTTCACCACTTGCGTGGTGCTGATATTCACCACCGCGGGCGTCACAGCCGACGCAATCTGCTCGTAGGCGCGATTCAGGCGCTCCAGATTGTCGATGTCCGGACCGCTTAAGCCGCCGCCCGAGCCGTTCGCGGCCGCCATCGAAATGTAGGGGCCGCCGTGGCCCATATACAGCACCGCGGAGAGAGCCAGGCACAGCACACCCACAAGCGTCAGGCTCACTCCGAGAAAATTGTCTTTCAGAAATCTCCTGGTTTTATCCTGCATAGATCCTTTTCCTCCCCAGTGTCTACAGGCGCCCGCCCATCAGTGCGTTTTGTTTCGGATACAAAAAAGCACGCGAGCTTTATTAACTTGCTGTTACCCGTTTCCGAACGCTGTTTGGGAGAATCCTCCTCCTCTTCGCTAGTATAAGACGTTCCCGGTAACCGACGGTGAGCAAGCGGTTGACCAATTGGGTGATTGAGCGATTGGGCGATTGAGCCATTTTGCCATTGAGCCATCTCAATCGATCAATCACCCAATCACTCAATCGCCCAATGATTCAATCGCCCAATCGCTCAATGACTCAATCTCGCGTATTCCTCATCCGCTCCGGGCGAAAAGAGCACCCATAGTGTATAGATGCCCAGCGCTGTGCCGAAGGGAAAATCTATTAAAGCAAGGCAGCCAAGCACGATGGCGAGACTACGAGCCCACGGACGCCGATCCAGGAGTCCCCAGCCCGCCGCAATCCCGGCCACAGAAGCGACCGTGAGCACCGCTCCAAGACTGCCGATGATCGGAAGCACGAAAGCTCGCGCCGGCATGGGCATGAAGAGGAATCCCATGCGGCCGAACAGCAGCATTCCGAGCGACGGAATCATTCTGAGCACCGAGCCGATAATCCACAAAATCCCCAGAGTCCTCAAGTGGGACTGGAGCCTGGATCTGGTAAGCGCCGGAGCATATCCGGCAGGTACGGCGCCGTAACCGGCGGGCGTGCTCCAGGCACCTTGTGGCGCGACGGGAGCGGTCGTTGCGAACGCTGCGGTGGACGCCGGTTGCGTTGCTGATGTAGTGCTAGAAGGCGGCGGCGTTCCGATCGGACCGGCGTTCGCTGGCGCTGAGGGCGCGAGCGCGCGTCCGCATCGGCTGCAGAAGCTCTGCCCTTCCTGAGTCTGGGTTCCGCAGTATGCGCAGTACATCATCCCCTCCTGCAAGCGCTACCTCCATCATACGCCGACTGGCGGGCGTCGGCTCTCTGCTGACGATCATGCGTTCGTCTGGACCCATTGTGCGGCGGCGCGAGTGAGACGCACCCGCACGATTTGCGTCGTAGTGGCAAAACTGCTCGCCTCTCTGCATCACAGACGTCGTTCCTGCCCTTCAGATCCCGTCTAAGTGGCTGTCCATCAGTAATCTGACGGCTTCGTTCGTGCAAAATTGAGACATCCGCACTCGCTTCCTCCGCCCGGCGTGGACTCGGAGACCCAACACAGTATTGTCCTCCCGAAATTTGGGACAGTGGGGAAAAGTGAGAAAAGTGAGAGAGTTTATTTGC
>JASHQD010000608.1 GCA_030037755.1 Terriglobia bacterium | reverse complement strand
CGGTCCACTCGATCGTCTTGAATGCGGCTTGAGCCTGGTTCAATGCCAGCTCCTCTCAGGTCAGGTCGGCCCGTTCGAGAGATTTGACTCGTTGACTCAATGATTCAATGAATCAATTCCGCCGAGAGTCATTATACTGAACCGTTCCCGGCGTTGGCCGTCGCGCGGGGCGAAGTGGGGACGACTATGGAGATTCTTGACAGGTTCAGAGGCCGCGCCCAGCAGAATCTGCGGCATATCGTGCTCTTCGAAGGTGAAGAAGAGCGGACATTACAGGCTGCCGGCCAAATCGAGCGCGAAGGCCTCGCGCGGCTGACGCTGCTGGGCGACGCTGACAAGGTCAACGCGCGGCTTTCGGCGCTTAACCTGCATCTGTCGAGCCCCATTCTCGACCCGGCGCGCAGCCCCAAGCTCGACGCGTACAGCCGGCTGCTGTACGAGCGCCGTCGCGCCAAGGGCATGACCGAAAGCGAGGCTGCCGAGAACGCCCGGATTCCGCGCGTCTTCGCGGGCCTGATGCTCGCTTCGGGCGAAGCCGATGGGTCCGTGGGCGGCGCGCTCAACACCACTGCGGATACGGTCCGCGCCGCGCTTTGGACCGTCGGTGTTGCGCCCGGCGTATCACTCGTCTCGAGCTTCTTCCTCATCATCTCGCCAAAGCGCGAGCTTGGACACCAAGGGGCAATGCTCTTCGCCGACTGCGCCGTGGTTCCCGAACCTACCGCGCCACAACTGGCCGACATCGCCATCAGCACGGCGCAGAGCGCTCGAGCTCTGCTCGAGACCGAGCCCAAAGTGGCGCTGCTCTCGTTCTCGACCAAGGGAAGCGCCGAGCACCCGCGCGTCGCGCTGGTCCGCGAAGCCGTTCAGACGCTCAGAACGCGTGCGCCGGAACTCGCGGCCGATGGTGAAATGCAGCTTGACGCGGCCGTGGTGCCGGAAATCGGCGAGCGCAAAGCGCCCGGATCGCCGGTTGCGGGCCACGCCAACGTGTTCATCTTCCCGAACCTCGACGCAGGAAACATCGCATACAAGCTGGCGGAACGATTCGGCGGATGCGCGGCGATCGGCCCCGTATTGCAGGGCCTGGCCAAGCCGGCGAACGATCTCTCACGTGGATGCAGCGTCGCAGATATCGTGAACACGGTCGTGCTGACGGCGCTCCAACGGTAATCCGAAGACGATCCGTGATGCGCTGCCTTCTCGCCTGCTGCGGCGCTAAATTACGAATCCTCCACTGACGTTCAGCGATTGTCCGGTTACGAATCTCGATTCCTCGCTGCACAGAAACAGCACCGCGTCCGCGACTTCATCGGCGCTGCCCAGCTTCCCGAGCGGATGACGTTTCTCGAGCCGTGCGCGAACGTCCGGGCTGCTAAGGTAGTCCTCAGTCATGTCGGTCTCAACCATGCCCGGTGCGACCGCGTTCACGCGAATGCGCCGCGGCGCGAGCTCCAGAGCCCAGTTACGCGTGAAGGCATCAACAGCAGCTTTGCTCGCGCGGTAGAGACTGCGTCCTTCGGCTGAAGCCGTGCGCCCGGCTACGGAGGAAACGTTCACAATCCGCGCCCCGTCGCGCAAAGACGGCAGCAGCGCTTGTGTCAGCCAGAACACTCCAAGAACATTCGTGGAGAGAACCTCCTCGGCAACGTCAAGCGACGTTGAACCAAGCGGCGTCGATCTCCACAGGCCGGCGTTGTTGACGAGAATGTCGAGCTTGATTTCGCTGAGTTGTTCTGCCAGGCGATCAATGTCGCTCGTCGAGGAAAGGTCGGCCTGAACGAGGCTGCAGTTGCTTCCAATCTCCGCCGCGGCACGCTCCGCCGCGGCGCGGTTCGCGTTGTAGTGGACCACGATGTTCGCACCGGCCGCGCCCAATCTGATTGCGACGGCTTTTCCGATTCCGCGCGAGCTGCCGGTGACGAGCGCGACCTGGCCGGAGAGCGAAGTTTCCATTCTGAAGAATTAATCCACGTAGCCTTTGACTCATCGCGCCAATGCGGCAATGAGTCAATGGCTCAATTCCGAGGCGTGGCCAGCACCGATGCATCGACCTCTCCGTAAAGAACGGCCTCCGGCTTATGACCCTGCTCGTAGGCGGCGATCTGATCCTCATGCCTTAGCGTGAGGCCGATGTCGTCCCACCCGTTCAGCAGGCACTCGCGCCGGAAAGGATCGACGCTGAAGCTGAGCCTCAGGCCGCATTCATCGCTAACGCTCTGTTCCAACAGGTCGACCGTGAGCTCGTAACCGATGTCGGATTCGGTGCGGCGGAAGATCTCATCCACTTCGGCATCGGTCAGCGTCACGGGCAAAATGCCGTTCTTGAAGCAGTTGTTGTAAAAGATGTCCGCATAGCTCGGGGCGATCAGCGCGCGGAATCCGTAATCGCCGAGCGCCCAGGGGGCATGCTCGCGGCTGGATCCGCAACCGAAATTGGCGCGCGCCGCCAGGATCGACGCCCCCTGGTACCGCGGATAATTCAGCACGAAATCGGGATTCGGCTTCTCCCCCGGAAGATAGCGCCAATCGTAGAACAGCGTGCGCCCGAATCCTTCGCGCGTGAGCGCTTTCAGGAATTGCTTGGGCACCATCTGGTCCGTGTCCACGTTGACGCGATCAATCGGCGCTACAAGTCCCTTGTGTTTGGTGAACGGCTGCATAAATCAGCGAACTCCTTCCGGTCCCTCGTCGGGGGGGCGGTGACCATTGTGCTCCATGCCGCGAATGAAGCGGTCGACGGTGGCGCTAAGACCCGCCACGGTGACGCTGAGAGCCTCCATCTTGGCGCTGAGACTCTCGACCGTCTGAACCATGCCCTTCATGGCAGACTGCAACAGCATGAAGCCATCCGCGAGCTTCTCGATTGCCTGGGTGTTACGCTCGACCATCGTCTCGAGCCGGTGCAGATCGGCCTCGAGCCTGTCCAGATTGCTCTCGGTGCGGCCCAGCCGGTATCCCTGGACAATCTGATTGTCGCGCAACTCGACGATCGACTTTTCCATCTCCTCAGGTGTCATTCCTGGTGCCTCCTCTCGTGCTCATTTTTCCTGGCGCTCGCGGCGTATTCGCAACAACGTAGCGATAATCCCCGCGTGGCAGTCGCCGGCGTTCGTCCACCGGACGATTGCAGAAGTACGCCCAAGCTTCAGGCGAGCCCCCGTCGTCCAGCGTGACGCGAACGCGTTCCCGAACAAACTCGCTCGCCGCGGGCGCAGCAGGAATGAAACCCTCGTACTCATCCAAAATCGCCAAAGCCTTTTCGGGATCGAGCAGCCGGTGCACCTCACCGCACACCCTGTCGTCCGGGTCTGCACTCCTTTTGATTCCCGGGTACGGTCCGAGATCGTAGAGCCTGGCCTGAATCGTTCCCCCGCCGACGAACCTTGTACCAGCAGCGCGCAGCAGATCATCGCGCAGACCCTGCCGCAGCGTTCCGTAAGCGAAGAGAAGGTCGGTCACAAATCACAACCGGATATGCCAGATTCAAAATCGCAAATTCCAAATTCCAAATCGCAAACCAGAAATCGCAAATTACAAATCGCTCAATCACTCAATGATCTAATGATCCGATGAATCAATGACTCAATTCTGAATCCCGCTCCACTTGCGAATATCCACAAAATGCCCTTCGATCGCCGCCGCCGCCGCCATCATGGGGCTGACGAGATGCGTGCGCCCACCCTTGCCCTGCCGACCTTCGAAATTGCGATTCGACGTCGACGCGCTCCGTTCGCCGCTCGGCAGCACGTCGGCGTTCATGCCGATGCACATGCTGCAGCCGGCGTCGCGCCATTCGAATCCTGCGGCGCGGAAGATCTTGTCCAGACCTTCCTGTTCCGCCTGCGATTTCACCACCATCGACCCGGGCACGACGAGGGCCTGCTTCAGCGATTTCGAAACGTGCTTGCCTTCGACGACGCGCGCTGCCAGGCGAAGGTCCTCCAGCCGCGAGTTGGTGCACGAGCCGATGAAGACACGGTCGACGGCGATGTTCTCGATCGGCGTGCCTGGCTCCAGTCCCATGTAGCGCAGCGCCGCCTCGGCGGCCTTCTGATCGACCGGGTCGTTAAACGAATGCGGATCGGGCACGCGGCCGGTCACGTCGATCACCATGCCCGGGTTCGTGCCCCAGGTTACCTGGGGTGCAAGCTCAGGCGCGTTGAGAACGACCTCGCGATCGTACTTCGCGCCGGGATCGGTGACGAGCAACTTCCAGCGATCCACAGCCGCCTGGAAATCCTTGCCGCGCGGCACGAACGGCCGGCCCTCGAGATACTCAAACGTGGTCTCGTCCGGCGCCACCATGCCGGCGCGGGCACCGCCTTCGATCGTCATGTTGCAAACGGTCATGCGGCCTTCCATGGAAAGCGCCCGGATGGCACTGCCGTTGTACTCGATCACGTGCCCGGTGCCGCCGCCAATCCCGATGCGTCCGATGATGGCCAGAATCACATCCTTGGCGGTGACGCCTGCGGCGGGACGGCCCTCGACGCGTACGGACATGGTGGGCGACTTGAATTGCGATAGCGTTTGCGTGGCAAGCACGTGCTCCACTTCGCTGGTGCCGATCCCGAAAGCGAGCGTCCCGACGGCGCCGTGCGTGGACGTATGGCTGTCGCCGCAGACGATCGTCTGGCCGGGCTGTGTGATGCCAAGCTCCGGGCCGATCACGTGCACGATGCCCTGGTTGTGGCTGAACATGTTGAAGAGCGACACACCGGTTTCGTGGCAGTTGCGGTCGAGCGCCTCGAACTGCGCGGCCGCGATGCTATCCGCGAGGGGTAGATTACGGTCCTTCGTCGGC
>JASHQD010000607.1 GCA_030037755.1 Terriglobia bacterium | reverse complement strand
GCGGTAGCGGCACCGGCGAAGTTCCGACTGCGACCAGCGTGGGCGGCGGCGGTAGCGGCACCGGCGAAGTTCCGACTGCGACCTGTGTCGGCGGTGGCGGTAGCGGTACCGGCGAAGTTCCGACTGATACTTGTGTGGGCGGTGGCGGTAGCGGTACGGGCGAAGTACCGACTGCGGAAACGGGCGTCGATGCCTTTACGGATGCTGCGTCTGTTGTGGACGGAGTTCCGGGTCGAACCGGAACCGGAGCGAACCCGATTGTGGCTGCGGGTGATGACCACTGATTGTTAGCCTCAGCGCCCGCGGACACGCGGCGCAAAGAAACGCTCGCCAGAACTACGACTGCGGCAAGCAGTCCAGAAAGAACTTGTTTTCGCATTAGACTCCCCTCCTGAATGGCTGGCTGCCAAAGGCAGCCCGGAGCAGAGCCTAAGCAAGTTTTACGCCAGAGTCAATTGAGATTCTGGCACACCACAGGTTCTCATTGTGGCTTCTGGATGTCAAGCGAAAGCAATGTTATTAGCTAGTCTTATACGCGTCCAGAAACCTCCCCCCGAACCTGCCAAAAGACCCACGCTGCGGCGAATTTCAGCCGTCTCTTGCGCTCGTTCGGGCCTCCGGTCGCGTTTCATATCGCAACCGGTTCCGCAGGCGCGGCCCCCTTGGACCTTAAGCTCGCCCCGGCTACGCATTATATCGGCTTTTCGTGTCAATAGCATTATTTTTTTGTTTTTTTATGTTCGATAAACGGCAATGTTTGCTCAACATGATAGTACATGTGTTATTGATGTCAAGCTTTGGAATATGCCGGCACCGACTGCCAAGGAGCGGCAGTACTGATGATGACCCGCGGCGCCGCCGGAAATGATTCATTCGGCGGCAGTTCCGGGTTGATTGTCTTTGCTTTTGGGTGACGGGGTCGCGATCGTCCCTATGTTTGGTGTCGGGCCTTCTGTTTCCCGCTTCACCCCCAAAATGCGTTTCCGCCGTTGCCCAGCAAATTAAGGCGCGACGACGCCCAGACATTCTTCTGGGTGATCCCAGTCACCGTCGCTTTGTCTCCGGCGTCACTGTTTGCTGTGGCGGGCGGCACTTACGCTCTTAGTGTGCGCCGGCCTTGACCGGCGCAAATCGCTCGCTTAAAAGAGGGGGCTCTATGCGGATTCAAAGGCAGGACGCGCTGGATTATCATCGGCGGGGCCGGCATGGCAAAATCGAGGTCGTGGCCACCAAGCCTTGCCGCACGCAGCGGGACTTGAGCCTGGCATATACGCCCGGCGTGGCGGAGCCGTGCCTGGAGATTCAGAAGTCGCCGGAGCTTGGCTTCGACTACACCGCGAAGGGCAACCTGGTCGCGGTGGTCTCAAACGGAACGGCCGTGCTCGGACTCGGCAACATTGGCGCTCTTGCGGGGAAGCCGGTGATGGAAGGGAAGGGCGTGCTCTTCAAGAGATTCGCCGACATCGACGTCTTCGACCTCGAGGTGAACTCCGAAGACCCCGAGGACGTGATCCGCTTCTGCCAACTTCTGGAGCCCACGGTCGGCGGCATCAACCTCGAGGACATCAAGGCGCCGGAGTGCTTCGAGATCGAGGAGACGCTGCGACGGACGATGTCGATTCCCGTGATGCACGACGACCAGCACGGCACGGCGATCATCTCCGGAGCGGCGCTGCTCAACGCTCTCGAAGTCGCCGGCAAAGATATCGCGCGCGTACGCGTCGTCTTCAACGGCGCCGGAGCGTCGGGGATCGCCTGCGCCGAGCACTACATCCGCCTGGGCGTGAAGCGCGAGAACCTGATCCTGTGCGACACCAAGGGCGTTGTCTACCGTGGACGCGAGCACGGCATGAACCCGTACAAGGCGCGACTGGCGGCGGACACGGAGGCGAGGACCCTGGCCCAAGCCGTCAAGGACGCCGACGTCTTCGTGGGTCTCTCGGTGGCGAACTGCGTCACGCCGGCGATGGTGCGCAGCATGGCGGCGCGCCCGATTATCTTCGCCATGGCCAACCCCGATCCCGAGATCACCTACGACGATGCCAAGGCGGCCCGCGCGGATGCGATCATGTGCACCGGGCGCTCCGACTATCCCAACCAGGTGAACAACGTGCTCGGGTTCCCGTTCATCTTCCGCGGCGCGCTCGACGTGCGTGCGAGAACCATCAATCATGAGATGGAAGTGGCGGCGACGCAGGCCCTCGCGGCGCTCGCCAAGGAGGATGTACCGGACGCGGTGCTCCGAGCCTATGGCGTTAGCCGATTGCACTTTGGACCCGATTACATCATTCCCAAGCCCTTCGATCCCCGCGTGCTGATCTGGGAGCCGGCGGCAGTGGCCGGCGCGGCCATGGAGAGCGGCGTGGCGCGCATCCCGCTCGACCTCGACGGGTACCGCGACCAGCTCGCGCGCCGCCTCGGGCGCACCTACGAGGTGATGCAGAGCATTCGTCATCGCGCCCAGGCACAACCCAAAAAGATCGTCTTCTCCGAGGGCGAGCACGAGAAGATCATCCGGGCCGCGTGCCAGTTGGTGGAGGAGCGCATCGCGCAGCCAATCCTGATCGGACACAAGGCCATCATCGACGCCAAGCTCGCCGAACTCGAACTGCATGGATTCCAGCCGAAGATCATTGAGCCGGCGCTCGAGCCGCGCTTCGACCAGTACGTGGACGAGTATTTCAAGCTGCGGCAGCGGCGCGGCGTAACCCGCACCGAAGCGCGCGACCAGATGCTGAACCCCAATTACTTCGGCGCCATGATGGTCCACATGGGCGACGCCGACGGGTTCCTGGCGGGTGTCACGCAGCATTATCCGGAGACGATCCGGCCGGCGCTCGAGATCGTCAAGACTCAGCCCGGCGTGCGCCGCGTCTCCGGTGTTTACGCGATCGTAACCAAGCAGCAGGTTTACTTCTTCACGGACACGACGGTGAATATCGAGCCGACGGCGGAGGATCTCGCGGAAATCGCGCTGCTGGCGGCCGACGTGGCCGGAACTTTCGATTTCGAACCGCGCGTGGCCATGATCTCCTTCTCGAACTTCGGCAGCTCCACGCATCCGCTGGCGCAGAAGGTGCGCCTGGCGACGGAGTTGGTGAAAAAGCGCGCTCCGGAAATCCTGGTCGACGGCGAAATGATGGCCGATACGGCCGTCACGCCGGAGATCCTTGAAGAAGATTATCCGTTCTCGGCGTTGAAAGGGGGCGCTAACGTGCTGGTCTTCCCCGACCTGGGCTCGGCGAATGTGGCCTACAAGCTGATGCTGAGGATCGGCGGCGCCGAAGGCATCGGGCCGATTCTGATGGGCCTGAGCAAACCCGTTCACGTGCTGCAGCGCGGCGCGTCCGTGGAGGAGATCGTCAACATGGCGGCGATCGCCGTTATTCAGTCGCAACTGGCGGGACGGATCAAGGAGCTGCGCGCCCCCCTCCCTGTCAAAGCCGCGTGAGCGACTGGCCGGTTGTCGGCCGTCCGTTGCCGGTTATCGGTCCCGATCAGGCGGCCACGTCCCGTTCGGTGGCCGGAATGCCGTGTAATCCGCCTTGGTGTCACCGTCGTAATCGCCCGGGACCGGAATATCGCCCGTCAAGCCCCACGCTTGCCAGACGGTCTTGCCCGTGCTGCTCAGCATGACCCACCAGGTGCGGGTCGACGGCCGCCAGATCGCGTCATCGGTGGCGTCCTGGAACGTGCCGCCGCCAAGTCGAGCTTGCCGCCCTCGTTGAAATCGCCGATCGCGACCGACTGCGCGCCGCTGGCCATCGGATAGCTCACCTGGCTCTGGAAGGTCCCGTCGCCGTGCCCGAGCAGGATCGATACCGTGCCCGAGCCGTGGTTGGCCACGGCGAGATCGGGATTGCCGTCGACGTTGAAGTCCCCGGTCGAGACACCGTAAGGCGCGGTGCCCGCGCTCCAAATGACGCCAGCACCATCGAGGGTCTGGAATTGACCTGATGACGCTACCCCGAGTGAGGTAGTATGCCTGCATGACACGCATCCGGTCGAAGATCACGATTGCGTTCTGGGCCGCCCTCTACGCTTTCTTCTGTTCTATCGCCGCTTACCCGCAGAACGCCGCGTCCACCGTACCGCTGCAGCCCTTCGCCGACCAGGTCCGCCAGTTGGAATCCACCCTCGACTTTCTCGGGCAGCCGCTCGCTTCCCCCGATCAGCAGGCGATCAACCGCGCTTTCGCCAGTTCCGATCCTCAGGCCGCCGTCGGGCAAGCGTCCGCTGTGCTCGACAAGTACACGCTGGCGATCGTGACCATCAATGCCGAGAGCCGCGTGAGCGTGGAGCGCGGCAGCGCCGGCCCCGATCTCATCCAGGACGGCACGCGAATCTTCCTCGTCAAGGTGATTAATCAGGCGGGAGTGACGGCGCACCTCGCGGTCGAGAGTCCGAACAGCGGAAACGTCTACATCCAGTCGGATAACAATCCCGAGCCGCCTCACAAGCTGACAAACGGCGACGTGATGGACCGGTGGGCGGACATCAGCACATACGACAAACCTCCGTTCTGGCTGCGGCTCTCGGGGCTGACGCTCGAGTATCGCGTGCTGATGATCTACAGTCGCGACGCCGGCCAGCGATCTGCCAGGCTGAACTTCAACGTGGGGCAGGGAACTCAGGAAGTAGGCTCTCTGAACGGGATCACCGTTCTGTTCAACGCCGCGGCGGCGCGCGTGATCGCGCTGAACGTGCTCGACGAACTGGGCAATCCGACGATGGCCTCGTTCACCTTTCGAGATTCCCTCGACCGCATTTATCCGAATCCCGCCAAGCGTCTCGCGCCCGATTTCTTCTTCCAGCCGCAGGTGTATCGCGCGAACGGCGAATCCATATCGCTTCCGCCCGGGTCGTACACCGTGTCGGTCACCGGAGGGCCGGAGTACATCACCGAAACACGCCCATTCCACGTGGACGACAACGGGCCCACGCAGCTCTCGTTTCAACTGAAGCGCTGGATCGATCCCGCGAAGTACGGCTGGTATTCGGGAGACCATCACATTCACGCGGCGGGCTGCGCGCACTACGAGAATCCGAGCGAAGGCGTCACGCCTGACGACATGGACCGCCAGGTTCGAGGCGAGCATCTGAATGTGGGCTGTGTCCTCACCTGGGGCCCGTGCTACTACTATCAGAAGCGCTACTTCCGTGGCCGGCAGGACGATCCGGATTCAAAGCCCAATCAACTGCTCCATTATGATCTCGAAGTTTCGGGATTCCCCTCGAGTCATGCGGGCCACCTGGTGCTGCTCAATCTGAAAGATCAGGACTATCCCGGCACCAAACGCATCGAAGACTGGCCTACGTGGGACCTGCCGATTCTGCGCTGGGGAAAATCGCAGGGGGCGCTGGTAGGTTTTGCGCATTCGGGATGGGGACTGGAAGTGAAAACCGGCGCCCTACCCAATTTCGAGATTCCGGGCTATGACGGCATCGGCGCGGACGAGTACATCGTTGATGTGACGTACCCAGGCACCGTCGATTTCATGTCCGCGGGCGATACGCCATATCCGTGGGAATTGAACATGTGGTACCAGACGCTCAACGTCGGATTCCGGACGCGAATCTCAGGCGAGACGGATTTCCCCTGCATCTACGACAGCAAGGTAGGCGAAGGTCGCGCCTATGGAAAAGTCAGCGGCCCGCTGACGTACGCGAATTGGGTTGACGCCCTTCGCGCCGGTCGCACTTACGTCTCCGACGGACGCAGTCATCTCATGGACTTTTCTGTGAACGGCAGCCCGATGGGCGTTGATGGCAGCGAGGTGCGGCTGGCCGCGCCGGGAAAAGTCCACGTCGAAGTGGCCGCGGCGGCCTATCTCGATTCGCAAGCGGACCAGAAGGTGCGCGACCTACCATACGATCAAAAGCCCTACTGGAGTCTGGAACGATCCCGCATCG
This sequence comes from Terriglobia bacterium, assembly GCA_030037755.1. Classification (GTDB taxonomy): domain Bacteria; phylum Acidobacteriota; class Terriglobia; order UBA7540; family UBA7540; genus Gp13-AA77. The sequence goes on along the minus strand of JASHQD010000607.1, from coordinate 288 downwards.
GCGACAGCCGCAAAGTGCCCGTCGAGGTGATCGTCAACGGGATGGCATCAGCGCGGGAGGAGATCGTCGCCGATGGATCGGTCAGAAAGCTCGACTTTGATGTATCCATCGAGCAGAGCAGTTGGATTGCGGTGCGCATCCTGCCCTCGTCGCACACCAATCCGATATTCGTTGTGGTCGATGGCCAGCCGATTCGCGCGTCGCGCCGCAGCGCGGAGTGGTGCCTGGCGGGCGTGAACCAGTGCTGGACGCAGAAAGCGTCGAAGATCTCGGCGTCCGAATTGCCGG
>JASHQD010000046.1 GCA_030037755.1 Terriglobia bacterium | reverse complement strand
AGGTGCTGCAGGGACGGGGCAACATGCCGGCTTACGGGAAGAATCTGAGCCCGGCGGAAGTGACTGCGCTTGTGGCGTTCCTCGAGACTCTTCATCCTGCGGGACAGCGTCCAGCGCGCGATGCTTCGCTCGCGGGCGACGACGAGGCCGGCGCCGTTACCGCATCGTCCCACCCCTAGGACAATGGCTTCTCCCGTCCAAGTCGCCCCCGAAGCCTGGTCCGTTCCCCTGGCGTTGACAGCGCTTGCGACGATCACGGCGATTCTTTACCTGCGAGGCTGGATTCGAGTCCGCAGCGCCTCACCCCATACGATTCCCGCCTGGCGCCTGGGCGCGTTTATGGCCGGGCTCGGATCACTATGGATCGCCGTGGGTTCTCCCCTTGTCGCCCTCGACGAGGAACTACTAACCGTCCATATGATTCAGCACGTTATACTTATGGCCGTAGCGCCCCCCCTGATCCTGCTCGGGGCGCCGGCCCTGCCCTTCCTTCACGGGTTGCCGCAAAGATTCGTTCGCAGCGTTCTGGGTCCAGGTTTACGCTGGCAACCACTTCAAAAACTTGGACATACGCTAACAAACCCCGCGATCTGCTGGCTGTCCGCGATGGGAGCCTTGGTTTTGTGGCACGTTCCGGCGCTGTTTGAGCTTGCCCTCCGATCGGAATACTGGCACAGGGTCGAGCACGCCAGCTTTTTTGCGACTGGACTCCTTTTCTGGTGGCCCGTGGTGCAACCCTGGCCGAGCGTCGCGCAATGGCCCCGCTGGCGGATTCCTTTGTACCTGTTCATGGCCACACTACCCTGCGATGTGCTCTCGGCCTTTCTGGCTTTCTGCGAGCGCGTGGTTTACCCGTGGTATCTAGCTCTACCGCAGAGATTTAGTCTCCCGCCTCTGCAGGACCAAGAGTGCGCCGGCGCCTTGATGTGGCTCTGTGCGACCCTGATTTACCTGATCCCCGCGGTGGTTATCACAGTTCAGATCCTGTCGCCCACGGACGTAAACGAAGCTCAGTACGCCGCTTCCGGCGAGGTCAACCTCTCCGGGGTTGATGACCGGTTCTCGTTGCCCTTGCGTCCGTGGGTTGCGCCCACGGCTAGTCACGGCCCGGCCACTTCGGGGCCCGAGGTCGCGCGATGACAATGACAGAACCTGCGGTTATCGCACTGCGATCGCCGGGCGTCAGGCCACACTCCGACCTTCGCTCCCAAATTGCTGATTACTGGGCGCTTACGAAGCCGGATGTCAATCTTCTGATCGTGATCACCACTTTTGCCGCCTTCTGGCTGGGACTTCCGACCGCGGCGGGTTCTTTTCCGTTATTTCGCCTCGCATCCACGCTCATCGGCACGCTTATGGTGGCCGCCGGCACCGGTACCCTGAATCAATACATTGAACGGTACTTTGACGCCCAGATGCGCCGCACGGCGCGGCGTCCCCTGGCCGGCGGAAGGATGCAACCCTCAGCCGCTCTGCGGTTTGGGGCAGTTCTGTCGGCCGCGGGGGTTGTCTACCTCGCCTTGGCTGTCAATGCGCTCGCTGCCGTGCTCGCGGCATTGACCTTGGCCAGCTACCTTTTTGTCTATACGCCATTGAAGCGAAAGACGCCGCTGTGCACGCTCGCGGGCGCGTTGCCCGGCGCCATGCCTCCGCTGATCGGGTGGGCCGGCGCCTCAGGCAGATTGAGCCCTGAGGCCTGGGTGCTTTATGGCATCGTCTTCTTGTGGCAGTTTCCTCATTTCATGGCAATCGCTTGGATGTACCGGGAGGACTACCGCAGGGCGGGTTATCTGGTTCTACCATTTGGACCTGTGCGACAACGCTTGATGGCTTGGCAGACCCTGGCGCCGGCGCTGGTCTTGATTCCTCTCGCTCTCGTTCCGTCCCTCCTGGGCCGGGCGGGTACGATTTATCTCGCCGGAGCGCTGATCGTCAGTTCCGCCTTCCTCGTTTGCGCAGTACGACTCGCCCTGCGCCCTTCAAATCTCGTCGCCCGGCAACTCCTTTTTGCGTCGATCGCGTATCTTCCATTGCTGTTCGCCTTGCTGGCCGTCAATCAGAAGTAGCTTAGGGAATAGCGCTACGATCAAAGTGCTTCGTCCGAGAGCCTTGCTTGCCTCAGTCGAACATGAAGGAGCGACTGTCGCCAAACAATGCGCCGCCAGGTCTGATCTTCGCCAGCGACTCTCATGTCACCACAAACTCGGTCCAAACTCGCTTAAACGAATTGTGTCCGAACATCTAGGGACAAAGAATTACCGCGAGCGGTATCCCACGGGCCGGAGCGGGGAACTCTACAACCGCCGTACTGCGCCCCCAAACCGAGACAACTCCACTTCTTGACAACCTACTTCTTAGAAGTATATGTTAGTGAAATATATTGGAATGGAGAAGGTCCGTCATGTTCAGCCGCGAGCTCAAGAAGGGCAGCACCGAACTCCTGATCCTGGCCTTACTGGAGGCCCGTCCCCGTCACGGGTATGAGCTGGGAAAGCTCATCGAGGCCCGTTCGGGGGGCCGGCTTCAGTTCCGAATCGGTTCGCTGTACCCGATCCTCTGCCGGCTGGAGGCGCAGAACCTTATTCTGGGCCGGTGGGTGGAGAAGCCCGGTGAGCGCCGCCGCCGCTTCTACCGGCTGACGGCGCGAGGCCGCACTGCGCTGGTGCAGCAGCGTGGGGCGTGGGAAGAGTTCACGGGCGCTGTCAACCAAATCCTGGCGGGAGAACATGCTTGATTGGACGAAATAATCCGCCAGAATACGCATGTGCGCGGCCTCGATCGCGAGGCGGAGATTACAGCGAAGTCGAACAACGACGCATCCCTGGGAGAGTGAACATGATCCGAACCTGCCTCGCGATTTGGGTACTCACGGCGTTCCTGGGTACGGTTCCTGGCACGCCCCAAACCGCAGCGCCGCAACCTGGGCTCGCCAGCTCGACGCAGGCGCCCGCCACGCCGGCATCCATTCAGGAGACCAATGATGCTTTCGTTCAGAAGATCTCCAGGCAGATTGCCGGACACGAACAAGAACCGGCAGGCAAGGTATTCAAGAACATCCAAAACCTAAAGACGACGCCGGCTGGAAGGCTCCTCCTGATCATGAACCGCGGCTACAGCCAGGCCCTGGGGGTTACCTGCACTTATTGTCACGCGGAGCAGGACTTCTCGAGTGACGAGAAAAGGCCAAAGCGCGCCGCGAGGGAGATGGCCACCATGCATCGCTCAATCAACGACCAGCTTTCGAAGATGCAGAACCTCGATCCCAATCCGCAGGGGCACTTCATCAACTGCTCGACATGTCATCGCGGGGCAGTCGATCCCCTGAGTTCAGATCGGTAACACCTTTGTCCGATCCGGCGACGGCCTGGCCCGGTTAAGCAGGGACCGCAGAGATTTTCAAGCGCTCCTGCACTGCGGTCCACATCCGAGCGCGGCGAAAATCCCTCCGCGGCTTCCAAAATGAGCGTACAAGACGGGTTGGCTGTATGAAATTCCGTCGGCTAGCCGCCCAACAGCGCCGGCTGCTTTGTGACTCATCCATCAGCCGACATGCGGCAGTTTCTCCTGGCTCACGTCGCTGCCATCGCCTCGCTTCAGACTGTGGAATATCATGCTGGAGAGCGCGGTGAATCCGCCGAGCGCAACCAGCGCGATATGGATGCCGCGGATCATGGCATGCGAATCCGAGCCGAGGCGCGGCGGAACGAAGATCGTGGTGGCCAGCCCCGCCGTTGCCACGCCGAAGCTGATCGACATCTGCTGCACGGTGCTCGCGATCGAGCTGGCATTGCTGGTCTCTTGTTCGGAAATGTCCGCATAAACCAGCGTGTTCATGCTGGTGTACTGCAATGAAGTGAATGCGCCGTAGCAGAGCGCGAGCAGGACAATGAATTTCACGGGCGTGCCGATGCCAATGGTCGCGAAGAGAACCAGCAGAATCCCCAAAATCACGGTATTGGACACCAGCACGCCGCGGTAGCCGAACCGGCCGAGGATTTTGGGCAACATGAATTTGGTGCTCATCGAGGCGATCGCCTGCGGCATGATCAGCAAACCCGACTGAACGGGACTGTATCCAAGGCCCACCTGGTAGAGCATCGGCAACAGGAAGGGCACGCCGCCGATACCCAGCCGGGTAAAGAAATTGCCGCTCACCGCCGCCCGGAAGGTGCGAATCCGAAACAAACTCAAGTGGAGGAGAGAAGTCGGGTTGTGGCTCCCGTGGATCCCGTATCCCGCGATCAGCGACAGGGCAATGGCCAGCAACCCGGCAATCTCGCCCGCGCTGAGCGTGTGCTCGCCAAAGATCTCGAGTACGTAAGAGAGCAAGGCGACGCCGGAACCGAACAGGATCAGCCCGACGACGTCCAGGGGGTCGGTGCGCGCTTCGCGATAGTCTGGCAGATGAAGGTGGACCATCAGCAATCCCGCCAGGCCGATGGGGATATTGACAAAGAAGATTAACCGCCAGTGCAGGTATCCGACGATCAGGCCTCCGGCGATAGGACCGAGCATGGGACCCACCAGCGCCGGAATCGCCACGAAGCTCATGGCGCGCACGAGTTCGGACTTGGCGAAGGTGCGTACCAGCGTCAGACGGCCCACCGGGACCATCATGGCGCCGCCGCAGCCTTGCAGGATCCGGCAGGCCACCAGCATGTGAATGGAGGTGGACACACCGCACAGGAAGGATCCGAGGCTGAAGAGTCCGATTGCCGAGCCGAACACGCGCCGGGTCCCAAACCGGTCAGCCATCCAGCCGGAGATTGGAATGAAAACGGCAAGACTCAGCGTATAGCTCGCCAGCACCGACTTCATGCTGAGCGGGGTCACTCGGAGGGCTTGGGAAATCACCGGCACCGCCGTGTTCAACACAGTGGTGTCGAGCGACTCCATGAAAAACGCGACTGCCACCAGCCAGGGGAGCAGCCTCTTGCTCGTTACCGAGGGCGGTGAAGGAGGGAGAACGGTGTCCATCGCAGCCATAACAGCGTGTACGTGAAACGGACACAGTACAGGGGCAAGGCGAGAACGCACAAGGTCTACGTGCTGTAGCGGCGCTCTACGAGCGCCGGCCTCAGCTTGAGACGTTCGGCGCCTGTATGAGCGCCGGCCTTAGCCTTTGGGCGCTCATAGAGCGCTAAAAACTTTCGGCGCTCATAGAGCGCCGCTACAGCGACCTGCAGATCACCGCGCGGCCTTCAAAGCAGCGGCCACCTGCGTCACGCGCGCACCCTGGTGCTTTGCCACCTCAAGGTCGGCCGCGGTTGGCGGAGCGCTATTCAGGCCGGAGATCGACGACGCTCCGTACGGAGTCCCG
>JASHQD010000606.1 GCA_030037755.1 Terriglobia bacterium | reverse complement strand
TGATTTCGACGTATGGGCGGCCCCCTGTGGCCGCCCCTACGTCGAAATTAGGACACCATCCGGCGGTGAGGACACCGCCGCTACAGCGGGCGCGTCTGCTATAATGAACTGTGTTCACTCCACGCACACCTCTCTGAGGACAGCAATTGGGCAGAATCAATCTGACTCTCCCCGCGAACACTCGTGGTGTGTGTCTGGAGCTGCCGTGGGCTTTGCGCGACGAATGTCGGTGTAGGGGCGGCCCGGAGCTTAGCCGAGATTCGTTGAAGAATTGAAAGGAATCGATTCATGGGCGATCAGGAACCCTTAGTCCCAATCCGGCGCGAGATTCTTCGAAACATCGAAGACGAGATGCGCAGCTCGTATCTCGATTACGCCATGAGCGTGATCATCGGACGCGCGCTGCCCGACGTCCGCGACGGGCTGAAGCCGGTGCATCGCCGCATTCTCTACGCGATGTACAAGGAGGGCAACACCTCCGACAAGCGCTACATCAAGTGTGCCGGCACGGTCGGCGAGGTAATCAAGAAGTATCACCCGCACGGCGACGCGGCCGTCTACGACACGCTGGTGCGCATGGCGCAGGACTTCAACATGCGTTACCTCTTGATCGACGGCCAGGGCAACTTCGGCTCCGTCGATGGTGACCGGCCTGCCGCCTACCGGTACACCGAATGCCGCCTTACTCGTCTCGCCGAGGAACTGCTGGCGGACATCGAAAAAGAGACCGTGGACTTCGTTCCCAACTTCGACGAGTCCACCGAAGAACCGGTCGTCCTGCCCACCAAGGTCCCGAATCTTTTGCTCAACGGTTCCGACGGAATCGCGGTCGGCATGGCCACCAAGATTCCGCCTCACAACCTGCGCGAGATCATCGAGGCCGCCATTCTGCTGATTCAGAAGCCGAGCTCGACGCTCGATGACATTCTGGCGCTGGTGCCCGGACCTGACTTCCCCACCGGCGGCTACATTTACGGCCGCAGCGGCATCAAGGCGGCGTATGACACGGGCCGCGGCCAGTTCACCATGCGGGCCAAGGCCTCGATCGAGCGGCCGACCAAAGACAAGCAACAGATCATCATCAGCGCCATTCCGTTCCAGGTGAACAAGGCGAAGACGATTGCGCATATCGCCGAACTGGTGCAAAACAAGCGCATCGAGGGCATCTCCGACGTGCGCGACGAGTCCGACCGCGACGGCATGCGCATCGTGATCGAGATCAAGCGCGGCGAGCAGCCGGAAGTCATCCTCAACAACCTCTACAAGCACACCCAGCTTCAGGAAACCTTCGGCATGATCATGCTGGCGATCGTCAATGGACAGCCCAAGGTGCTTTCGCTGATCGAGGCGCTGCAGCACTTCATCGATCACCGCGTTACCGTGGTCCGGCGGCGCACCGCATACGATCTGCGCAAGGCGCTGGAGCGTGCCCACGTTTTGGAAGGCTTCTTCAAGGCGCTCTCGCAACTCGACGCCATCATCAAGCTGATCCGCGGATCGAAGACGCCACGCGAAGCGCGCGATGGATTGATCGGACGGTTCGAATTCACCGAGCGCCAGGCGCAGGCCATCCTCGAACTGCAGTTGCAGCGCCTGACCGCACTGGAACGCGAGAAGATCCAGGAAGAGTACGACGCGCTGCAGAAGAAGATCGCCGAGTACCAGGAGATTCTGGCGAACGACAAGACGCTCAAGAAAGTGATCGTCGACGAGCTCAAGCAGGTGCAAAAGGACTATGGCGACGATCGCCGCACCGAGATCATCGAGGAGCAGGCGGAGATTCGCCTGGAGGATCTGATCGCCGACGAAGACGTGGTGATCACCGTCTCGCACTCCGGGTATCTCAAACGCACCAATCTTTCCACCTATCGGCAGCAGGGCCGTGGCGGCAAAGGCCGCATGGGCATGAAGACGCGCGAAGAGGATTTCGTCGAGCACCTGTTCATTGCGTCCACGCACAGCTACATCCTCGTCTTTACCAACACAGGGAAGCTCTACTGGCTGAAAGTCTACGAGATTCCCGACGTGGGCGCGGCGGGGCGCGGCAAGCACATCCTCAACCTGGTCAATTTGTCGAAGGAGGAGAAGGTGATGGCCGTGCTGGCGGTGCGCGACCTGCCTGAGGAGGCCAAGGACGTTCAGGTGGAGGGCGACGCCTACGCTGCCGAAGGCTACGTGATTATGGTGACGCGTAAAGCGGTGATCAAGAAGACGCGGCTTTCGGAATTCTCCAATCCGCGCGCCGCGGGCATTATCGCCATGCGCATCGACGAAGGCGACGAGTTGATTGGCGCGCAACTGACAACGGGGCGCTCCATGATCTTCCTGGCGTCGCACGAAGGCATGGCGATCCGCTTCCCGGAGAGCGGGGTGCGCGACATGGGCCGCGCCGCGTATGGGGTGAACGGCATGGATCTGGACGAAGGAGATTACCTCGTCGGCATGCAGGTGGTGGGCGAAAAGGAGTTGATGCTCTCCATCACCGAGAAGGGATTTGGCAAGCGCACGGGGATCACCGAGTACCGGCTGCAGTCGCGCGCCGGCAAGGGCGTGATCAACGTGAAGACGACGGAGCGCAACGGCAAGGTGGTCGCGGTGCTGAGCGTGACCGAAGAATCCGAGGTCATGTTGATCACCCAGTTCGGCAAGATCACGAGGCTCGACGCGTCGACTATTCGCGAGAGCGGGCGGTCGGCGCAGGGCGTCAAGCTGATCGCGCTCGAGGAAGGCGACCAGGTTTCGGCGGCGGGGCTTGTGGAGAACGAAACCAACGGCGATTCCGCGCAGGGGACGCTGATTCAGTGAGCGAGTCCCAGGGCTTCAACACAGAGATCACGGAGACCACAGAGCTAGACTAGCTGTGCGAAGGAGCTTGTTCTGTTCGATTAGGCGGCGGACGCCGCAGCCGGGGCACCGCGGGTATCGCGATCGAGCGCGCTCCGTCCGTTCCCACCGCTCGCACCGCGAAGAAGTGATTGTCCGTTGAGACCCCTTTGAGCACGTACTCGCTGCCCGCGCTGACGAAATCGTAGACCGCCCATTCGGGCGCGGTCGTTTCCCTCCAGAGAATTTCGAAGCCGGCGCGCGCGGAGTCGTCAGGCGCGGTCCACGACACGCTGGCGTCCGGCGTGACGGCGCCCGAGAGCGTGACCGACGCCGGCGGCGCGGGCGCCATCGCCAGTTCGCGCAGCACTTCGGCATTGTCGCGGACGACGGTCGCGAGAAATTCGAAGTTCAGGTACTGTGGCAGGTCCCCATACTGGACGCCGTTCTCGGTGCGCGGCGTTTGATGCTCGTGATGATAATCCTCGAGCGGCTCGGTGAAGCGCACTGCCGGAAAGCCGGCGTCGATGAACGGAATGTGATCGCCGCCGCGGCCAAACCGGTCCTCGCGGAAGATCAGGCGGACGGCGCTGGTTGAGTCGATCTCCTCGACGGTCCGCGCCAGTTCGCGCGACGGGCTGTCGGCATCGTCGCCGGTCCCGGGCGCCGAAAACAAGCGAGCGCGATGCGGCGCGCCAGGAGCAAAGTCCGCGCCCACGATGTCGTCGTCGAGCATCCCGCCCACCGTGTAGCCCTTGTCGCGGATGTAATCCACCAGATGCTTGCTGCCGAGCAAGCCCTGCTCCTCGCCCGACACCGCGGCAAAGATGAGCGTAGCCTTGTAGCCTGCGGCCGCGGTTCCGGCGGAATCGCGCGCGGCCAGCAGGCGCGCGGATTCGAGCGAAACGGCCACGCCGGAAGCGTCATCGTCGGCGCCGGGCGCGTCGCTCGAGGGATCCATGACGTTCGACGGCATGGAATCGAAATGCCCTGAGACCACGAAGGCCGTCTTGGACAGCACCGGATCGGAACCGGGCAGGATCGCGACCACGTTCTCCATCGGCGCCGGTTGATTATGGGTCCGCGGCGCCGTGGCCTCGAAGCGATCCACCTCGACCTGCAGCCGGCCACCGCTCTGTCTGGCGATTTCCTGAAATCGAGCCACGACGCGCTCGCGTCCGCAGCCAATCCCCCGAGCGCCGCCTTCCCACGACGAGAGCGAACTGCGTGTCCCGCAGGCGACCAGCTCGTTCACAATGGCGGCGAGCGTCTTCTGATCCACGTCGCCGGGCGTGATCGCGCCGGCCGGGCGTGGAAGCAGTGCCGGCGAGGGCCTGCCCGCGAGCGGCTCTTGAGGATCCTGGGGATTCTGCGCGGCCTGGGCGGCTGCGGGCCCGAGCGATCCGGCACGGAGATGCAGAATCGAGATCATGGCGAGCAGTATCGCCACGACAGACGAAATCGTCACCACGGTTTTCATCTTTCGCACAGCCAGCCTCCCGCCTCGCTATCCGGCGCGCCAGCCATTATAGGGCAGCCAGCGTACAAGTGACTCGTCGGGCGCGCCTGGCGAAAATGGGAAAGTGATTCAACTCAACGCGGCACGGCAACTTGGCTCTGACTTTTCACATCCGGGACGACCGTGCCAGATCAAGTTGGGCCGCGCTCCGAATGACACTACACCCGCGGCCCAGGACCCAAGATCCGGCGTACCACTGGACGGTCCGGGCGTGTGACCGTATAATGTTAGAGAACACGCCCAGTTTTCAGGAGTTTCCATGTACAGGTTTTTCCGCGGAAAAAACCGGCAGAAGACGATGAAGTATCTCCTCATCTTCTTCCTCGGCATCGTCTCGGTTGGTATGGTGGTCACGCTGGCGCCGCTGCCCAGCGGCGACACCAGCGCCAACCCCAGTTCCAACGTCCTCGCCAGCATGGGTGACTTTCAGATCACCACGCAGGACCTGCAGAAGCAGCTCAGCACGCGATTCGCGCAGTCGCCGCTCGGCAACAATCCCCAATTGATGGCGCAATTCGCGCCCAACGTGCTCGACTCCATGGTTCTGGACCAGATTATCGTGCAGGAGGCCGAGCGCGAGGGACTCGAGGTCAGCGACGCCGAACTCGAGAAGGCGATCCGCAGCTATCCCGGTTTGAGCCAGAACGGCCAGTTCGTGGGCATGACGCAGTACCAGGCCATGGTCGAGCAGGCCATGAACATGACCGTGCCGCAGTTCGAGTCGCAGCTCCGCGAGGGTCTGCTCACCGAGAAGTTGCGCGACGTGATCACGGACGCGGTGCAGGTGTCGCCGGCCGAGGTTCACCAGGAGTTCGTCCAGCGCAACGAGAAGGCGAAGATCGATTACGTTCTTTTCAATTCGAGCGACTTCACCAAGGATGTGCAGGTTTCGCCTTCGCAGCTCGACGCCTACTTCGCTACCAACAAAGACAAGTACACGCAGCCCGAAGAGCGATCGCTGCGTTACGTGCTGATCGACGCCGATCACGTTCGTCCCACCGTGCAGGTCAGCGACGATGAGATGCGGAACTACTACACTCAGCACCTGAACGATTACAGGGTGCCCGACGAAGTGAAGATGTCGCAGATTCTCTTCAAGACCGGCGGCAAGACGCCCGACGAAGTGGCGAAGATTCGCCAGACCGCCCAGGACGTGCTCACCCAGATTCAGAAGGGCGGCGATTTCGCCGACCTGGCCAAGAAGAATTCGGAAGACACAACTTCCGCACAAAAGGGCGGCGACGTCGGCTGGATCCAGCACGGGCAGACCGTCCAGCAGGTTGAAAGCGTAGCGTTTTCGCTCCAGCCCGGCCAGACCAGCGGGCTGATCACCACCGACTACGGCATTGTGATCATCAAGGTGTTCGAGAAGCAGACGGCGCACGTGCAGAGCTTTGAGGCCTCCAGGGCCGGAATCGAGAACACGCTCCAAAAAGACAAGGTCGATTCCGCGATGTCGCAGCTCGCCGATCAATTCAGCACGGCGGCCAAAGCCGATCCGCAGCACTTCAACCAGGTCGCGGCCAAGCTCGGGCTCCAGGTCCAGACCACGGGATTATTCCGTCCCAACGCGCCCATTCCCGATCTTGGCATCAGCCAGGGCCTGCAGGCGCTCGCCTTCCAGCTCCAGACGAACCAGGTCGGCGATCCGCTGACGCTGCCCAAGGGAATCGTAATCGTCCAACTCGCCGACGATGTGGCCGCGCACACTCCCAAGCTCGACGAGGTCCGCCCGCAGGTGGAGCAGGATTATCGTACGGAGCAGTCGAAGGTGATCGCCGAGGAGAAAGCCAAGGAATTTGCCGACAAGGTGAAAAACGGCGGCGACTTCAAGAAGCTCGCGCAGTCCATGGGGCTGACCGTTAAAGAAAGCAAGGATTTCGCGCGGCAGGAAACCGTGGATAATCTGATCTCCGGCAACGAACTGGGCGAAGCCTTCGCGCTCCAGCCCGGCCAGACGAGCGGCGTGATCACGGCCGGCGCGAACAAGCTGGTGCTGCAAGTGGCATCCCACACGCCGGCCGACGAGGCGCAGTTCGCCGTGCAAAGGACGCAAATCGAGCAGCAGTTGCTGGACCAGAAGAGATCGTTCGCCTGGGAAGTTTACCGCCAGGCGCTGAAACAGCGGCTGCTCAAGGAAGGCAAGCTGAAGATCAATCAAGAGGCGATGAAGGCGCTGCAGGCGTCGTATACGAATCAGAATTCGTAATCGGCGGGAGTGCGGAGCCCTGCATCATTCGAAGGCCGGAATTCCGCCGTTGAACACATTGAACACACGACCATCCGGCAACTGGACGAAGCATACGCCGAACGCGGGCGATAACCGGCCAGTTTGCCAGCGGAGCCCATCCGAGACATTCCCTGTGCGCTGCTGACTTCAAAGCGAGTTCCAACTTGCACCGCTCGCCGGGCGGAGGGGGAATCGTGGCAACGTCAAGGCGTAATTTCCTCAAAAACACCATCGCCGGCGCCGGCTTGGCGATTGGGGAACTGCATCACCTCGCTGCCGCGGACGAGCCATCGTTCGCGCGGGAAGTGGCGGACGGATCGAACGGCAAGTCTCAAGCCACAAGCGCGGGCGAACCGCGGATGTACACGCGCGGCGTGGGCATCTACCCGGGCGATCCGCGCGAAGACTTCAGCCCTACGCTCGTCGCGGATGAGACAACCTATCGCAACCTCGCGCTTCACCGTCCTGCGTACCATTCCAGCAGCTACGATTACAACCTGACGGCGCAGCTTGTCACCGATGGAATCAAGGACACGCGCTTGCCGCGGTGGATCGCGAGTTCGGTGAGTTTCCGCGGCCCGCTTCCCAAGCACGAGCGCGAGTTCGCGTTCGACCACAATGCGACCAGCACCATGGAGCTACAGGGCCCGCGGCCGTATCTGCAGATTGAACTCGGCGGCGGCGACTCTCCGCCCGAGATCGACCGGGTTGAAGTGCTGTTCATCAAGCCGCAGGAAGTCCACGCGGAGAACGTCACCGTCAGCATTCTCGCCTCTGATGACACGCGCGACTGGAAGACGCTCGGCAGCATCACCAATCCTGCGCCGGCGCCGATCGCGGGATACCCCGACGGTTTCGCGCAGCCTGGCCAATTGTTTCAGCCTTCCGTTCCCTTGACTGCAATCTCGCGCAGCCGCTTTTATCGAATCCAGTGCGAAGCTGCCCACGCGCCCGGATTCGCATTCGGCATGCGCTGGCAGATCGGCGAGGTCGCGTTCTTCCGCGGGAGCCAGCGCGTCGAGATCGGCGGACCTTACGATTTCACGAGCGCGTGGATGAGCGCCGGCCTCGACGAGGAATGGGTCTACGTTGATCTCGGCGCGCCCTGCGAATTCGATCGCGTCGCGCTCTACTGGATCGCGCGCGCGGCCGAGGGCGCGCTGCAAGTATCTGGCGACGGCGCGAGTTGGCGCGACATCCAGCCGTTGCCCGCGGGGACCGGCTCGATCGACGATATC
>JASHQD010000045.1 GCA_030037755.1 Terriglobia bacterium | reverse complement strand
GCGAGGCGTATCCGCGCGAGACCGACTTCAGCCGGTCATAGAAATCGAGCACGATCTCGTTCAGCGGCAGGTCGTAGGTCAGCAGGACGCGCTGCGCCGAGACGAATTCGAATCCCTTCTGCACGCCGCGCTTCTCCTCGACGAGCGCCAGGATGCCGCCGAGAAACTCCTCGCGTGTCATGATGAGCGCCGTGATCACCGGCTCTTCGATTTTGGCAATGTCGCCCTGCGGCGGGAATTTCGAAGGATTGTCCACGTAGGTCGTTTCGCCCGTTTTGGTGGTGATGCGGTAGCGGACGCTGGGCGCCGTGGTGATGAGATCGAGGCCGTACTCGCGTTCCAGCCGCTCCTGGATGATCTCCATGTGCAGCAGTCCAAGGAATCCGCAGCGAAAGCCGAAGCCGAGCGCGAGCGAATTCTCCGGCTCATAGAAGAACGACGAATCGTTCAGGCGCAGCTTCTCGAGCGCGTCGCGCAGCACCTCGTATGCGCTAGCCTCGACAGGGTAGAGTCCGGCGAAAACCATGGGCTTGGTGTCTTCGAAGCCCGGCAGGGGATCGAACGCGGGCCGGTCGTGGTCGGTGATGGTGTCGCCGATGCGCGTGTCCGAAACCCGCTTGATATTCGCGATCACGAATCCCACTTCGCCGGTTTCGAGCGACGGCACGCGCACCGGTTTCGGGGTCAGCACGCCCAATTCTTCCACCGTGTAGACTTCGCCGTTCGACCACAGCCGGATGCGCATGCCGGTCGCGAGGCGTCCGTCGACCACGCGCGTCAGCACCACCACGCCGCGATAGCTGTCATACCAGGAATCGAAGATCAAGGCGCGCAGCGGAGCGTCCGTCGAGCCGCGCGGCGGCGGGATGCGCGTGACGATGGCCTCCAGCACGTCCTCGACGCCGGTGCCCATCTTGGCGCTGATCAGCAGCGCGTCCGCGGGATCGATCGCCAGCGCGTTCTCGATCTGCTGCTTCGCCATTTCAACGTCGGCGCCGGGCAGGTCGATTTTGTTGATCACCGGAATGATTTCCAGGCGATTGGTCATGGCGAGCTGCGCGTTCGCCAGCGTCTGGGCCTCCACGCCTTGCGACGCGTCCACCACCAGCAGCGCGCCCTCGCAGGCAGCGAGACTGCGCGAAACTTCGTAGGAAAAGTCCACGTGGCCGGGGGTATCGATCAGGTTGAGCTGGTATTCTTTGCCGTCGCGAGCCTGGTAATTCAGGCGGACGCTGTGCGCTTTGATGGTGATGCCGCGCTCGCGCTCCAGGTCCATCGAGTCGAGCACCTGGGCCGACATTTCGCGCTTGGAGAGCGCGCCGGTGATCTCCAGCAGCCGATCGGCGAGCGTCGACTTGCCGTGGTCGATATGGGCCACGATGGAGAAGTTGCGAATGTCGCGGGTCTCAGCCATGAAGCTGCCAGTTTACCTGTTTGCCGCGGAATTCGTGACGCGCCCTGCCGGGAGCGGCCGCGTTTGAGCCTTCCGGCGTCTGTCCCGGGCCGGGCTGCGATGAGCTTGCACAGGGAGACGCTTGATTCGATACTGCACCAGGCGGGTGCCCATTGTCAAGCGGCAGATTACCAGTCTAGCCTAGAGCGCGTCACCGCGAAGATGCTACCTCGAGGATCGCGAGGCCGTTCACCGGCAGTTCGAGCGGCAATCGCCCGTCCGCGAGACGGGTCACCTCCGGCGGACCCGGATCGGCGGCGCGGTTCAGCTCGTCGATCTGGGCGCGCGTCGGGTATCGCGGTTCGCCCATCGCGGCGTAGGCCGCGAGCGTGTTGCCGTGCTCGGAGTCCGCGCGCCGAATGGTCACCTGGCTTCGAGGTGAGACTCCTTCGAACCGCAACTGAAGAGATCGCCCCGTGCCCGTCTGATCGGGATCCACCAAGTTCCACGCGGCCAAGACGAGCGTCCCATCCTCGCGTCTCGTTACCAGAATATTCGAGGCGGCATTGGCGATTCTCTCGTGTCCGAGCAGATGCAGCAGCGCGAACGCGTCATAGCTCGGCTTCTTGATGCCGCCGGCGGCGATGAGTCCGAATCCGCCGTGAAAGGGCTCCTGGACCACGCCCGTTTCCTCGAAGACGTCGTCGAACGTCCAGAACGACATCATCTGAACGAGGCCATCGCACTGCCGGATGTCGTCGGCGAGCGCCGGGCCCACATACACCGTGTCGCGGGCGTTCAAGGGGCCGAACGAAGGAACGTTCCACTCGGTCCAGAACAAGGGCAACGTGGGGCGCGCCGAAGCCGCGATCTGGCCGCGGACCTTGCCGATGGCGCGGCACACGCGCTGGTCCATGGGGATGCTCTCGCCGGTGTGGAAAAGGTTCTCTACCGTGTCGTCCGCGTAGCCGTGGCTCGAGATGAAGTCGGCGGGCACGTTCTCCTGGGCAAGATGCGCGATGAAGGCGTCCACCCAGGCGGCCGCCGCCGTCGAGGGGCCGCCCACGCGCAGCCGCGTATCCACCGACTTCAGCGCGCGGGCGGTGTGATCGTAAAGCTCGAAGTAGGTCTGCTGCTTGGGGTCGCCGGTCCAGAAGTCGATGTTGGGCTCGTTCCAGACCTCGAAATACCACTGGGCGACCTCATCGATTCCGTAGCGCTCGACCAGATGCCGGGCGAAGCTGCGGATCAGGTCGTCCCACTTCGCGTAATCCTTGGGTGGCGCCACGATCTGCTTGTACCAGAAGGCATGAACGTCAGGCCGGGCGGCGAGCTTGCGCGGCATAAAGCTGATCTCGACGAACGGCCGCACGCCGTTTGCCAGCAGCCCGTCGTAAATCTGGTCGACGTACGAGAAGTTGTAGACCGGCCGGCCGGTCGCATCTTCGTCGTAAACGCCGTTTTCGTCGTGAAAAATGGCGTGGAACCGCACATAGCGGAACTCCGTGACCTTCCTTACGTCTCGGAGATCGTTCCGGTAGCTCTCCCGAAGACTCAGGTTGGCGCGCCCGGAGCCGAACATCTGCTCCCAGAAGTGGGGGAAGGGTGTGTGCGGCGCGGCGGCGTCGATGACGGTTTCTTGAACTCGAGTGCTCTGCCCCGCGCAAGGGACTCCGATCAGGCAAAGCGCCAGCACGGCAAGCAAAGTCGAGTGCCGAAATCTCGGCATCGGAGGCGCGATCCTTTTCAGAGCGGAGCGCACGAGGCGGGCACCGGCGTGGGCAGGGGACAGATTATTTACGCGGCTCGGAACTTTGCCCGGCACATTGCTGATTTCAAAGCACATTCCAGCTCCGATTGTAGGGATGTTTTCGCTTCCCACGCGCTGGCGCGTCACGACACGGCGTGACGGCGAGCACGACATGTCGTGATGGGCACGCGACAGGCATCGGATTTCAGAGCGTTCATGTACCC
>JASHQD010000005.1 GCA_030037755.1 Terriglobia bacterium | reverse complement strand
GATCCCTCCATGATGTTCGAGCTTCCGCCAGTTAGATTAAGGCCTGCGTTGTACCCGGTGGCGGTGTTGTTGGAGCCCGTCGTGGTGTCCTACAAGGCGCCGGCTCCGCTGGCGGTGTTGAAGCTGCCAGTGGTGTTGTAGAAGAGGGCCGCGCCCCCGTCGGCGGTATTGTAGTAGCCCGAGGTGTTGAGGGTGAGGGCGGCCTCTCCCGTGCCGGTGTTGAAGTAGCCTGTGTTGTTGGTGAAGAGGGCGCCGTACCCGTCGGCGGTATTGTTGGAACCCGTGGTGTCGTTGATCAGGGCGTCGTACCCGGTGGCAGTGTTGTTGACACCCTTGCTGGGAGTCTCTGGTTGGGCGCCCGGCTGGATGGCAGCCGGAGCTGGGGCGGGAGAAGGTGTCGCGCCGCTCGCGAGGGACCCGTTCGCCGCGCCCGATACCGCTCCGGTCGCCACGCCCAGGACAGATCCCGCCAGGGCGTAGGCGGAAGCCGGCTTGCCGCCCAACGTGTCGGAGTCAGACGCCTTCAGGGCGTAGGGCACGGCCACCAGCAGAACCCGCGGCTGTTCCACCGCTCCCGGCAACTCCGGTTGGACCCCCAACCACAAGGCTTTGCCCGACGTGAACAAATCCAGTGGCAAGCCATCGCTCACGGTCGCGCCCAGGATCACGGTGTAGCGGCCGTTCGAGTCCATCTGGACTCTTTGCGTTTCCGACCAGAGCGGGCCACCGCCGTCTTGCAGTTCATAGAGGGAGAAGGTGAGGCTGACGACGGCCGTCAACGCGTTGGTTGCGCTTTCGTTTTCGGTGCTCTGGACACTCCGCGGGTTGATCGCCCCGCTATACTTAATCACGCGGGGCACCACGCCAACTTCGGAGCTGGAGTCGGCTGCTGGGGCAGACTGCGCCCGTAAACCGGCTGTGCACAGGAGACACGCCACCGCAACCACTGCCGAAATTCGCCGCTTCGTCATAAACCCTCCTCCTATCTGTCTTGGGAATCTCAATCAATTTCCATGGGGCTCGGCCCGCTATACTGGCCCCGCTGGAATGTGGTGTAGAGAGCATTTTGCGCTCGGGCGCTCGTTCCGAATCCGGCCAGGCAAATCAGTGCGATGGCCAGAATCAAGGCTACCGGCTTCCACGTTCTTGTTTCCTGTCTCATCTCCCCTTTTCGCCTAAGCGCGGAGGGCCGGTCCTAGACATGAAAGCCAGCTTTCTGCTGGCCTCGAAACCTAAGTGGGCTGCGTCAAGCACGCTGAAACAATCGCGCGTGCTCGCCACGGGCAAGGCATCCGGCGTTTCACGCCCGCCGCACAGCTCAAGCCTGAGTTGCCTCACCCCTTAAAGGCGGAAAGCGAGCGAAAAAACTGTAGTCGACCCGAAAAAAATCCAGCAACGATCCAAAGCGCAGGAGATGCGACAGAAGAATTCCGTTATCTTATTGATTAGCAGCGGTGTGCGAGCTGGAAAACTGTGGGACAAACGTGGTAGCTTGATCACCTCGGACCGGCAACCGGACGGTCGCCTGATGGAATCCCACGAAGTAACTCAACTCTCGCAGGCCTGGAGCGAGGGCGAGCAGGAGGCCTTCGACAAGCTCGTGCCCGTGGTGTATCAGGAATTGCGTCGTCTCGCGCGACGCTACATGGCGCAGGAACGGGTGGACCACACGCTGCAGACCACAGCCCTGGTCAACGAGGCTTACCTCCGGTTGGTGGACGTCAGGCAGGTGAACTGGCAGAATCGGGCCCACTTCTTCGCCGTCTCGGCGCAGTTGATGCGCAGGATTCTTGTCGACTTCGCCCGTTCGCGACAAGCCCTCAAGCGGGGCGGTGATACACTGCCGGTTCCATTGGGCGAGGCCGTAGTCGTGGCTTCCGAGCGCGGCACTGACTTCGTGGCGCTCGACCAGGCGCTGAACGTCCTAGCTCGTATGGACGCTCGCCGGAGCAAGGTGGTGGAACTACGCTTCTTCGGCGGGCTGAGCGTGAATGAAACCGCGGAAGTGCTCAAGGTCTCGGTGGAAACGGTGATGCATGACTGGAAGCTGGCCAAGGCATGGCTGCTACGCCAGCTCAAGCAAGGTGCGGCAACGGCCGATCTGTAATGAACCCTGAACGTTGGGAACAGGTGACGCAATTGCACCTCGCCGCTTTGAATCGCAAGACGGCCGAGCGTGCTGCTTTTCTGCGCGAGGCCTGCGCCGGAGACGACGAGCTGCGCCGCGAAGTGGAATCGCTCCTGGCGAATGGCGATGGTGGGGACGATTTCCTGGAGTCGCCGGCCTTGAACGCTGTCGCACGTCTCCTGGCGGGTGCGGACGGCGATGCGACGAGCGCCGCCGACGCCGGTCGCCCTGCATTCTCGCTGCCGCCGGGCACACGCCTGGGTAACTACCAGCTCATTCGACTGCTGGGCTCCGGGGGCATGGGTCACGTCTATCTAGCCGAGCAGACCGCGCCCGTGCGCCGGCAAGTCGCTTTGAAGGTGATCAAGGGCGGCGTCTTCGACGAACTCTCTCTCAAGCGATTCCAGTCCGAACGCCAGGCGCTGGCGATCATGGATCATCCGGCGATTGCCAGGGTGTTCGAAGCCGGAGCGACTCCGGAAGGCCAGCCGTACATCACCATGGAGTACGTGCCGGGCCTGCCCATCACCCGCTATTGCGATGAACGCAAGCTCAGCGTCCGGCAGCGCATCGAGCTTTTCATCAAGGTTTGTGAAGGGGTGCAGCACGCGCACCAGAAGGCCGTGATTCATCGCGACCTGAAACCCGCCAACATCATGATTGTGGACGTGGACGGTCATCCGCAGCCGCGCATCATCGATTTCGGAATCGCCAAAGCGGTCCTGCCGGCGTCCGCAGAGGCGACCGTACTCACCCAGCAGGGAGGCCTGGTCGGGACGCCCGGCTACATGAGCCCGGAGCAGGCTCAACTGGGCGAAGACGTGGACACGCGCAGCGACGTCTACTCGCTAGGCGTCACACTTTACGAGTTGCTCACCGGGTCCCTGCCTTTCGATCCCGAACAGTGGCGCCGGAAGCCTTGGCCCGACGTTTTGCGGCAGCTGCGCGAGGACGATCCGCCGCAGCCCAGCACCAGGGCCAGTCTGGATGCGGAGAACTCGAGCGTCGCGGCTGAAGCGCGGAGCACCGAGCCCAGTCAACTCGCCAGCCTTCTGCGCGGGGATCTCGATTGGATCATCATGAAGGCTCTCGAGAAGGACCGCGCGCGCCGTTACGGCACGCCTTCGGAGCTTGCCGACGACCTCAACCGCTACCTGCGTCATGAGCCGGTGATCGCCGGACCGGCGGGCGCCGGTTACGTGCTGGGAAAGTACATCCGCCGCCACCGGATTGCCGTCGCCGCCGCCGGGGGCCTCGTGCTGCTGCTGGCCGCTTTCTCGATCGTCCAGGCCGTGCAGATTCGCCGCATAACGCGCGAGCGCGATCGCGCCAATCACATCAGCCAGTTCATGACCGACATGTTTCGCGCCACCGATCCCGGCGTCGCCCAGGGGAAGACGATCACCGCGCGCGACATGCTCGATAAGGCGGCGGCGCAGATCGACACCGGCCTCGCCGGCGATCCCGAATTGCAGGCTGCGTTGATGTACACCATGGGCGACGTCTACCAGAACATGGGACTTTATCCGCAGTCCCAGAAACTGCTGCAGCGCTCGCTCGACATCCGGCGCCGCGTGCTCGGGCCCGACAATCCTGACACGCTGGAGTCGCTGCAGGACATCGGCGAAACGCTCGCCCAGGATGGCCATCCTCGCGAGGCTGAGCAGGTGTTTCGCCAGGTGCTCGACGCGCGCCGGCGCGTGCTGGGGCCCGACAGCCCAAAGACCCTGAGAACCATGAATTGGCTGGCCCAGCTCTTAAGGGAAGACGATCACGATGCCGAGGCCGAGAAAATCTACCGGCAGGTGCTGGCGGCCCGCATCCGCACCCTGGGACCCAATGCCGAGCCCACGCTCGAGACTATGGATGGTCTCGCCATAGCTCTCGCCTCGGAAGGGCAGTTTCCCGAAGCCGAGAAGCTCGCGCGCCGGGCCGCGGACGTGCGGCGGAACAGAAAAGACCCGACGCAGATGTTTGCCGGAGCCATGGGCCTGGCAATAATCCTCGAGATGGAACACCACTACCAGGAAGCGGAACCGTTGTATCGCGAGGCGATCGAGTTGCGGATGAAAGAAAACGGTCCGGAACACCCCCACACGCTCAACGCCGTGTATGGCCTGGCGCTCGTCCTGTTTCACGAGGGACAATACGCCGAAGCCGAACCGCTCGCCCGGTCCGCCTTCGAGATCCGGCGCCGTGTGCTCGGACCTGAACACCCGAACACGCTGGACTCGATGAACCTGTTGGGAA
>JASHQD010000605.1 GCA_030037755.1 Terriglobia bacterium | reverse complement strand
TCGAGGCCGGACGTTCAATCTTCTCGCTATAAAGCCCGAGCGATTCGCAGGCTTTTACTTTGCTGCGCACGTAGATTTGCGAAGCCGGATTCTCGCCCACCAGCACGGCCGCAAGACCCGGCGCGATTCCACGCGCCTTCAGGTCCGCGATTTCCCCGGCGAGTTCCGCCTGAATCTGGTCGCGAATCTTCAGTCCATCAAGCAGGGTTGCACTCATGTTTTCACCTGACTTTCGACTCTTGACTTGGTCCTTCAGTACAGGATACCCGAAAGCGCAGTCGACGCTGTAGTGGCGCTCTATGAGCGTCGCACTTCAGTTTTCATCAGGCTTTCGGCGCGCAATAGAGCGCCGCTACAGCAACCCGCACAATTACGCATTCTTCCGCATGATGGCCCGGATCGGCTCGTTGTCTACGTAGACCTGCCAGAATGAGATCTGACCATCCCTTACGATCGCGCGCCAGGCAGCGGGGGCCTCCCAGAAGTTCTCCGCTAGCATTCTGCCGCCCGGCGCGAACGTCCCGCAGGCGCTGCCGAACATGACGACCGTCTGACCGTGGCTGAAGATCTCCTCGTGCGAGATCATGTAATCCGGCACCATCTTGAAGTACCCTTCCCACGCGGCCCGAAGTCTTTCCCTGCCCTGCACAGTGGCGCCCAGCGAATCGACGAACATTGAATCGTCAGTAAGCATTCCAACGATGCCGGCGGGTTTCCGTAAATTGATCAGCCGCTCGAACTCCAGAACTACACTCACGGGATCGGCGGGCATGGACCCTCCCCTGTTTCGGTAAATCAAAATAGTCCTCATTCATTATGGCGCAACTGGCGAGCGATCCGCGGTTGCGCGTATCATGGTTCTCACATGACCGATTCACTCATCGACGCTCCTACTCTGTCGCCCTTCCGGGTGCTCGAGCGCACTGCGCCGACCCGGCCCGCGCTCGCGAATATCGATGCCGCAGTGGCCGCCGCGCTGGACGAACTGCTTCTCGATCCCGGACGGCTCGAAGGACGCAGCATCGCAGTGGCAGCGGGCAGCCGCGGAATCGCCAGCCTGCGCGAAGTGGTGCGAGCTGCCTGCCGGTGGCTCGGGTCGCACGGCGCGCATCCGTTCGTGTTTCCCGCCATGGGAAGTCACGGCGGCGCCACGGACGAAGGCCAGCGGCAGGTGCTCACCGAATACGGCGTAACGCCGGAGTATGTCGGCGCCGAAGTACGATCGTCCATGGCAGCGGTCGAGGCCGGCACAACCCCGGGAGGCTTTCCCTTCTTCATGGACGCCAACGCGTGGGCGTCCGACGGCGTGCTCGTGATCAATCGCGTGAAACCGCACACCGGATTCTCGGGCGCGATCGAGAGCGGCCTGGCGAAGATGATCACCGTCGGCATGGGCAAGGAGCAGGGCGCGAGGAATTTCCATCGGCTGGCAGCCCGGCACGGATACGAGCCGGTGATCCGCGCGGTGGCGGGCACGGTTCTCAGCACGGGAAAGATTCTCGCCGGGCTCGCGCTGGTGGAGAATTCAAAGCACGAGCTGGCGGCGGTCCGTTCAGCTCGGCCCGAGAATCTGGTGGACGTCGAAGAGCAGACGCTCGCGCTCGCTAAAACGATGGTGCCGAGCCTGCCCTTCCCGAAACTGGACCTGCTGGTCGTGGACGAGATCGGCAAGAACGTCAGCGGCAGCGGCATGGACACCAAGGTGATCGGCCGCGGAATCCCGTTTGCGCCGGGAGAGGCCCCCGAAATCAGAGTGGTCTACGCGCGCGATCTCACGGAGGAGAGCGCGGGCAACGGCCTGGGCGCGAGCCTGGCCGATATCATCCACGAGCGCCTCTATCGCAAGATCGACTTCGCCAAGACGCACGTGAACGGACGCACGTCTTTGCATCCGGCCGTCGCCGGCGTACCGATGTGGTTCGGCTCGGATCGCGACGCGCTGGAATTCGCGCTGCGCGCCGTTGGGAGTCCCGAGCCGGCGGACCAGCGCGCGGTCTGGATTCGCAACACACTCTGTCTTGATCGCATTCTAATCTCAGAAGGCTTGGCCGCGGAGGCAGCCGGACTTGAGGGATGGCGGGTTGAACCGGGCAGCGTCAAAATTCCTTATGACAGCGCGGGGAACCTCGACCGTCCGCTATGAATCCCGGTTCGTGGCGCAGTTGACAGGCAGTTCGCAGCAACCTAAACTGGTGGGCATGGAAGTGAACCTCAACTCAGAACTGCAGGCCAAGGTCACCGATCTCGCCGCCAAACTGGGACAGGGAACGGACCAGGTGATTGCGGACGCCTTGTCCCAATATGTTGACGAGCAGACTCGCTTCTTTCAGGCGGTGGAAGAAGGCATCGCCGCCGCCGAGCGCGGCGAGTTCATTGAACATAAGGAAGTGTGGGCTAACGTCGAGCGGATCCTGAATTCCTGATGCGTGTACGTTGGACGGCACCCGCCGCTGAGGACCTCTACAACATCACAAGGTGGATTCGCCGCGATAACCCGGCCGCCGCCAGAGGCGTTGCCAAAACGATTTATGACGCCTGCGAAAGTCTGCAAGTCTTTGCTTCGCGAGGACGTAAGGGCAAGAAGCAAGGGACTCGCGAACTGATCCTTCCTGGGTTGCCCTACATCGTGGTCTGCATGATCAGGCAGGAAACCGTCGAGATCACTCGTATCTACCATGCCGCCCAAGACCGGCCGTAGTTGTTAGTTCAGGTTCAGGCACGCTGGTTGACTCCACAAAAGACGAAGTCCAGAATAGTCCTTGCACGCGCGAGCGGGACGGCCACGCCCGCTCCAGGAGCATCGATGAAAACCATGCTGCTCATCCTGCTGGCTCTCTTCGCTTCCTGCGCCGTTCTTGACGCGCAGGAGACGAAGCAGGGTGATTCGACCCCGGCAAAGGCAAGCGATCATCAGGCTCAGAAGCCGGCTCAGAAATCCGCCGCGAAGGCCAGCCCCACACCCGAGCTTCAGGACGCCATCGCCACGACTCCGGCAGCTTCCGGCAGCCCATCGCTGCTCAAGGATGCCGGACCGTCGAGCATCGAGGACGCCACGCGCAAAGCCGCTCACGATCTGGCCACCGCAGGACAGAGCGGATCGAAGGCAGAAACTGGAGGTCCAGCGAAGGACAGTCAAGGTGCCAGAAAGGACGCTCCGGCGTCCGCGCCTTCGGAAATCGGCGAATTTCAACCGGTCGCCGCGGGCACGAGCCGGACTTCGGCCAATCCGGTGGTCCAGAAGGACACGTCCCCCGGCAAGCGGGTCCATGGTGAGATTTATGGGGCTGGGAGCAGCCTGGGACGCGCGGGGAACGAGTCTGTCGGGGCAACCTCCAAGGGCGGCAAGACGTCGGTATATGTCGAGTCCGATCAGGCTGCGTCGACGGGTGCGCCGCAGCATTGATGGAACCACGGGTTCCATGAGTTACGGCAGGCCTTAGGGGGCGGGAAAGCTGAGGATAAGGATGCTCAATCGTCAAGAAGCGCTGTGGACGTGGCTGCGTACGCGTCGCTTCGTCATCACCGCGATACTTGCCCTTGGCTCGACGCTATTGACCGTCCCTGCCCACGCTCGAGCGTCCGGCAGCCCGGGATCAACCACTCTCGATTGCGGCCAGGTTCAAAGCGCGATCCTGGGATATTCGGTGAGCTATTGCGTGGACCTGCCGGCGGATTACGCTTCGGGAACCAGGCGCTACCCGGTCCTCTACTTCTTTCACGGCATGTTTGAGGACCAGCGGAGTTGGGCGGAGCGGGGCGGCAAGGACATCCTCGACGGCATGCTGGCCAAAGGCGAATTACAGCCTTTTATCATGGTCTGTCCCGATGCCGCAAAGACCTTCTACGTGAATTCCTATGACGGCAAGGTCCGTTACGAGGACTTTTTCGTTCAGGAATTCATCCCTTACATCGATCAGCACTATCGCACTCTGGCGTCGCCCGCGGACCGCGGCCTGTACGGGATTTCGATGGGCGGCTTCGGATCGCTGCACGTCGGCCTGCGGCACCCGAACCTGTTTGGCGCCGTCAGCGCGCAGAGCGCCGCGTTGCTGCCGAAGCTCCCTAATCCATTCCCGGATACGCGGCGTTGGCAATTCTATGCCCAGTTGTTGCAAGGACCGTTCGGCTCGCCGCTCAACGAGAGCTACTTTGAAGCGAACAACCCGATCGACCTGGCGGAGCATCCGGACAGCTTCAAGAGCCTGAAGCTGTACTTCGATTGCGGCGATCACGACCGCTACGGCTTCCAGGAGGGCAACCAGCTTCTGGATCAGGAGCTGACCTCCGAGCACTTTCCGCACGAGTTCGCCTTGCGCGACGGCGATCACGGATGGAGCTATGAAGAGGACTACATGCATTTCGCCCTTCAGTTCCACAACCAGCAGTTCCAGCAGGCGCTCGCATCGGCTCCCGCAACCAGGACGGCTGCCGGCGGGAGATCGAAGTGACCGCCGCCATGGGGGCGAGGCTCAAACGCGGATGGGGAGTGCTGATTTCCGCCGCTTTCTTCCTCACCGCGCTCTCCTGCATGGCCGCCGGGCCGAAAGCGCAGGGCACAGACTCACAGGGCGGACTGGAAGTCACGCCCGAGGAGCGCGCGCAGGCCGAGGCTAAGGTCGTCAGCTACATCCGCGATCACCTTCAACCGGGCCGCCCGCTGCTGATCACCGAGCTCGAAAAGACTTTCACCCAGCCGGCCGAGCGCCTGGCTCTCGGGAAGCTCTACAGCGCGTTTTTCCGCATCCCGCTCTTCGTTGCCGGCTACCAGGAGAAGTTCGGGCATCCGCCGGCGCTCGCCACGATTTCCGACCAGTTCGATCTGCACGTTCACGGCGAGGCCGACGTGCTGCTGCGCGTAATGGAGTCTGACCCGCGCGTGCCGCGCTTCCTCAGCCGCGACCCTCACACCGGCGAGATCACCAAAGTCGATGTGGCGATGATCCGGTCCGACCCGAGATTCGGCCAGGCGCTCAACCATCAGATCGCCGGCTGGGAGGGACAGCGCCCGGAGATGCTGACGCTGCAGGGCCTCGACGGAAGGCAGGTCGCGCTCAGCAATCCCACCGGCAAGGCCCTCCTGCTCGAAGTCTGGTTTACGGGCTGCCCACCCTGTATGCAGGAAACGCCGGTGCTGGTGAATCTCAACCGCCAGTTCGGGAATAAAGGCCTGATGATCGTGGGCGCGAACGCCGACAAGGTCCTCGGCCTGAGCTACACGGACGACGTACGACGGCGTTACGTCGCCGAGCACCACATCGACTATCCGGTCGTCAGTTGGGACAAACCGGCTGACACGGCTTACGGCGGCATTTCGATCTTCCCCACCATGTTTCTGATGGACTCAACCGGCGTGGTGCGGCAGCACTGGGTAGGATTCGTAAGCGCGAAGGAGTTGCAGGACGCGGTGGCGAAGATTGTGGCGGGAAATTCGTAAGCTTCGGTGGTTAGTGGCTAGTGGCTAGAATGGTGGGTTGGAGGCGTGCCAGCGCAGCAAGGGCATGGCTTCAGCCGTACCCTTAACGCAAGCTCGGAGGAACTCACATGCAGAGGAGATCCGTACTGATTCTCGCTGGTCTAACCTGTGCGACATCTCTGGCGGCCACGATCGTCATGGCTCACGGCAATGAGGCCGGCAAAGCGGAAGCTACCATCGGCAACGCCAAGGTGACGATCACCTACGGGCGTCCCACGCTGAAAGGCCGCGACCTCAGCAAGATGATCCAGCCGGGGCAGACGTGGAGGATCGGGGCGGACATGCCGACGACCATCGAATCGGATGCTGACCTCGATTTCGGTGGAACGCGAGTGCCCAAGGGAAAGCACGTTTTGCTGGCGCGTATGGATGCGCCGGGGCAGTGGTCGCTGGTCGTATCGAGCCAGCCAGTCGCGCATTACTCGGCGGCCGCGAAGCTGGCGGAAGTGCCAATGCAGGTTGAATCGCAGCCGAATTCGGCCGAAGAAATGACGATCAATTTGTCGGGCGAGGGCGGCAATGGGACGATCGAGATCGTCTGGGGGACGCAGAAACTGTCGGCGTCGTTCAAGGCAGCTTCCTAGCTGTCCGGGGCCCGGATCCGCGATTCGGGTTCGCCCTGTCATAGCAACCACCGAGCGTGGGAAATCAGAAATCAGAGGTCAGAGACAGCGGTCATGACGCCCGCTGAAGAGGACGCAGAACTCAAGAGTCAGAAGTTCAGGAATCAGAAGTCAGTAATCACAATGATCCCGGGTTGGTCGTCGAACCCCGAATACCGAAAACTGAGACACGAGCCCCTAACCCCGAGCCCCGAGTCCCGAACATCGCCGCCGGAACTCACGGCGCTCCGCCGGCACAGTTCAAGCCCGGGCATTCGAATAGCGTTGCTGTTGGCGGCGATTTTCACGCCCTTTGCGACTCGCCTTGGAGCCGATACACCCAGCTTGTGGGGCCGCACTGTCGCCGAGGTGCGGCTCCAGTCGGATGCGGACCTGACCGTCTCCCAATTCGCAGGCCAGATTACTCAGCAGAAGAACCAGCCGCTCGATCCGTCCAGCGTCGGCACCAGTCTGAAGAACCTGTACGCCACCGGGCGATTCGTGGAACTCTCCGCCGAGGCCGAACCCCGCGGAGCGGGGGTTATTCTGATCTTTAAGGCGCGGGCCCAGTACTTCGTCGGCATCGTGCGTGTGGAGGGCGCGCCCTCAAACGCCGATCCCGCTGCGCTCGCTTCCGATGCAGGATTGCGGCTGGGCCAGCCTTATTCCGAGGGATCGCTTGCACAGGCTAAAGCGAACATCCTCGCTGCGCTCGCGTCGAACGCGTATTACCAAGCCAAGGTCGAGGCGAGCGAGGAACGGCATCCTGAATCCGAGGAAACTGACATCATCTTCACCATCTCCGCCGGACGCCCGGCGCGGCTGGCCGGAATCAACTTCACCGGCACACCCGGCGTGCCAGCGGCGGCCCTGGTGCGCAAGGCGCGTTGGAAAACGGGTACCCAGTTAACCGACGCGCGGCTGCGGCGCGGCCTCTCCCGGCTGCATGCTTTCTACATCGAGCGCGACCACCTGGAAGCTTCCCAGACGGCCGAGCAGCGCTCCTACGATCAGCGCACGAACACCGAACGGCTCACGGTAAGGATCGACTCCGGACCCGAGATTCGCATTCGCGTAACAGGCGCTCACATCTCCAGCCCGGACTTGCGCAGCGTCTTGCCGGCGTACCTGCAATCCAGCGCCGACCGGCTGACCCTGCTCGATGGCGAACAGGTGCTGGCCAACTATTTCAAAGATCGCGGATATTTCAACGCCGAGGTGACGCTCTCCAATCAACCTGCGTCCGCCGCCCAGGTAGCCCAGACCGTCACGTATTCCGTGAAACTCGGCCCGCGAGGACGCTTTGTGGGTTACCGGTTCCAAGGCAATGCGTCAATCCCCGCCACGGATCTGAATGGAAGCGTTCTGCTGCAGCCGTCCGCATTTGAATTGCGCCGCGGCCGCTTTGACCAGGACTTGCTCGATCGCTCGGTGCAGGGCATTGTGGCGCTTTACCAGACGCGTGGATTTGCAGACGTGAAGGTGACGCCTTCTCTCGACGACAAGCATGGTGGCGGGCCGGGGAACCTCTTCGTGACCTTCGATATCCAGGAGGGCGCCCAGACGCGTGTCCACGACCTGAGCATCGTGGGAGCGAGCGACGACCTCCGCAAACAGCTCGGTTCTTCCCTGCTCACCGCGCCCGGCCGGCCCTTCTCGCCGGCGCGCGCCCGGGGTGATCGCGATTCCATGCTGAGTTATCTCGTGAACCACGGCTACGAGCAGGCGGACGTGGAGTGGCGCGCTTCCGAACCGACCGCCGGGCACCAGGTGGACGTGGTCTATACGGTCGATATGGGCGTGAGGGAGACAATAGCGCGCGTCGTAATACTCGGTAACGAGCACACGCGCACCCGAGTGATCGAGCGCGAATTGAGTATCGCTCCGGACCAGGCACTGAACGGAAGCTCGATGCTCTTGACTCAGCAGCAACTCTACGATCTCGGTCTCTTCAACCAGGTCCAGGTTACAACTCAGAATCCGGCGGGCCCCTCGACGGATAAGACCGTCCTGGTAGGCGTGGAGGAAGCCAAGCGCTGGACTTTGGGTTACGGCGGCGGGCTCGACGTTCAGAGGTTGCCGAGCAACGGGTCAAAGGAGGGGCAGTCGCCGACGGGGCAATACGGCGTCAGCCCGCGCGTGTCATTCGAACTCGATCGCATCGATCTGGATGGCAGGCCGCAGACCTATAGCCTGACCGGGCATTTCTCGGATCTGGAAAAGATCGGAACGACGAGCTACACCTTGCCGAATTTCCTCGGGCACTCCGGACTGGAGTTTCGCATTACGGGCATCGAGGACCAGAGTCGCAACGTGCTGACGTTCAATTCGCAGCGCCAGGAACTGGTCTTGGCTTTCCAGAAGCGCT
>JASHQD010000604.1 GCA_030037755.1 Terriglobia bacterium | reverse complement strand
ATCGTCGATGGAAGAACCAAAGGTCGCGAAGCTTTCGTCCATGCGCTGGAAAAAGGCATACGCCGGAAAGTCAAACAGGACGCGCCGCCAGCGATCGTAATCGGTGAGGAGCGGCGAGCGGACCTGCCCGTCGATCGACATCTCGTCGACGTCCCAGATCCCGTAAAGCGAGGGCTTGAGCCTGCCGCCGCCGTATTCATGCCAGGCCTGGACGTTTCCGTAGACATTCATTCCGATCAGGTAGAGCCCGAACAGCACCTGGACGCCGAGGGCGATGCGATTCCCGCGCAACGTGCGGAGGAGCTTCGGCTGCGCGGACGGCGGAACGGTTTGGTCCCTGAGGAAAAAGTCGCGAATGCGAGCCGCTTCCGGCGCCAGCAGGAAGAGAGACATGAGAATGAGATGGAACGAGAAGAGCTTCACCGGTACGTCGTAGGTCATGTTGAGGACGAAGACCTGGGTCAGGTCGGCGAGGCAGACGAGCGCGCCGAGCGTCGCCGTGCGCGGGATGATCAGCAGTAGGGCGCCCAGCGTCTCGGCGCTTCCCGCAAAAATCTCATAGGCAGGCGACGCTCCCACGGAATACCAGAGCACGCCCATCGGAGAGAAACTGCCAAAAGGCTCCACCAGCCGGCTCAGAAACGGAAACGGCATCTGCAAGGGAATGACTTTGTCGAGCCCGTAAATCAGCATCTCGGAAGCCAGCACAAAGCGCATCACCAGCCGGAACCACTTGTGCAGCGTGACGTAATTCTGCCGGTGGCGATCGATGACCGACCACACGGCGGTGGCGACAATGGCGATCGAGAGCAGCAGGAAGGCCTGGACCCAATCGAAGGTCTTGTCGCCGCTGCCGCTGCCCGTGTAAACCAGCGTCCGGGTGACGTGGAAGATGTGGCGCGCGGTCCAGAAGGTCATCTGTCGGAGAGGCCAGAGCGTGCCCGGATCGGCGAAATCGACTTTGGGGATGATGATCAGACCGCCGAAAATCTGGTTGCTGAGGCTGAAGAGCGTGAAGTAAACGAAGCAGAGCCGGAAGACGATTCGAAGTGCCAGGCTCCAGTGCGGGGTTGCCGGAAGGTCGCTCTGCTGGATTACGACTCGGGACTGAGGGTCGAGTTGGGCCTCTGACACCGAGGCCGGCGCCTTGCGGGACTCCCCTGCCCCGGTCTGTACCGGAGTCGCCATACGTTTCCTCGTTCTGGACGGGACGGATTACCCCGGTTAGGTGCTGGTCGATCGCTAAGACTACACCGGTCGGGCGCGTAAGGCAATCGGGTTGAGTGGCTGTTGTAGCGCGCCTGTCCCAGGCGCGACAAATCGTCGCAACCGCGGGTAGTCGTGCATTAATGCACGACTATCCAACCGCGACGGCTCTTCCCAAGATCGGTCAACTGTGAAAAAATCGCTGATCACACTCACTGACTTCGTTGAACTGGCACGGCCGTTCCACGCGTGGAAGTAACAACCTGGATAACGGCCCGGAGTAGCCGCCGGAATGGCTGTGCCACGTAGCTTTCGCGGAGGAATTGGATGCAGTATCGTCGCCTCGCTCTCGTGCTCGCGGCCACCTTGCTCTTATCCAGCGGCGCCCGATCCCAGAATCCCCCTGCTGGGCCGGCGGGGTCTCCTTCAACCACCCCATCGACAACCACGGCAGCGGCGCCCGGCACGTACGATGCGAGCTGGCTCAAGGGCATGGAATGGCGCCTGGTCGGACCTTATCGCGGCGGGCGCGCCCTGGCCGTGACCGGTGTCCGTGGGCAGCCCGACGTCTTTTACATGGGCGCCGTCAGCGGCGGCGTGTGGAAGAGCGCCGATGCCGGCAACAGTTGGACGCCGCTTACCGATCGCGAGCCAATCGCCTCGATCGGCAGCATCGCCATACCGGATTCCGATCCCAACGTGATCTACGTGGGCACGGGCGAAGGCTGCCCGCGCGGCGACGTGACGTACGGCAACGGCGTTTGGAAATCGCTCGACGCTGGCAAGACCTGGGTCCATCTCGGCCTCGAGGAGACCGAGACCATTCCCAAGGTCATCGTCAATCCGAAGAATCCGAACGAAGTGTTCGTGGCGGCGCTCGGACACCTTTTCGGACCGAACCGCGATCGCGGCGTGTACAAGTCGATCGACGGCGGCAAGACATGGAAGAAGGTCCTGTACAAAGACGAGAAGACCGGCGCGGTGGATATCAGCTTCGATCCGTCGAATCCGCACGTGCTTTTCGCAGCTCTTTGGGAAGTGAACCGCACGCCTTACAGTCTCTCGAGCGGCGGACCCGGCAGCGGCTTATACCGGTCGATCGACGACGGCGAGACGTGGAAGGAGCTTCGCGGCCGCGGTCTGCCCAGCGGCATCTGGGGCCGCGCCGGTGTTTCCGTGTCGCGCGCGGACTCGAATCGCGTCTACGCTTTGATCGAAGCCGCGCAGGGCGGGCTGTACCGGTCCGACGACGGCGGCGACTCCTGGACGCTGATCAACGGCGATCACAAGCTCTGGCAGCGCGCCTGGTACTACATGCACGTCTTCGCCGATCCGAAATCCGCCGACACGCTCTACGTGCTCGACGTCAGCATGTACCGTTCGACCGACGGCGGCAAGACGTTCGCGACGCTGCATCCGCCGCACGGCGACACGCACGGACTCTGGATCGATCCCGACGATCCGCATCGGCTCATCAACGGCGACGACGGCGGCGCCACGATTTCGGTGGACGGCGGCGCCACGTGGTCCAGCCTCGATAATCAGCCCACGGCCGAGTTCTATCACGTGGTCGCAGACGATCGATTCCCTTACCGGATCTACGGGGCGCAGCAGGACAACACCTCGATCGCCATCGAGACGAGCAGCGACGAGGGCGCGATCGATCGCACCGATTACTATTCGGTGGGCAGCGGCGAGAGCGGATACGTGGCCGTGAGCCCGACCGATCCGGACATCGTCTATTCGGGCGACTACGAGGGCGGCGTGGATCGCTTCAACAAGCACACCGAGGAGGTTAAGAGCGTATCGCCCTGGCCGATCATCACCGACGGCGGCGGCGCAGCGATCCTCAAGTATCGCGCCCAGTGGACCGCGCCCATCGTCATTTCACCGCACGATCCCAGCGTGATCTATTTCGGCATGCAGGTGGTCATGAAGAGCACCGACGCCGGCAAGAGCTGGACCGCCATCAGTCCCGACCTGACGCGCGACGACAAGTCGAAGCAGCAGGTTTCCGGCGGCCCGATCACCAAGGACGATACGGGAACCGAGTACTACGATACCGTTTTCACCATTGCCGAATCTCCGGTCCGGAAGGATCTCATCTGGGCAGGCAGTGACGACGGCCTGGTGCACATCACGCGCGACGGCGGACGCAACTGGACGGATGTGACACCGAAGGAGATGCCGGAATGGAGCCTCGTGAGCCTGATCGAAGCGTCGCCGCACGAGGCGGGCGAGGCCTATTTAGCCATTGACCGCCACCGCCTCGACGATCATCAGCCTTACATCTACCGGACAACAGATTTCGGACAGAGCTGGACAAAAATCACCGACGGCATCCCGGCCGGGAGCTACGTGCATGCGGTGCGGGAAGATCCCGCGCGCAAAGGCCTGCTCTACGCAGGGACGGAGAGCGGCGTCTTCATTTCGTTCGACGACGGCGCGCACTGGCAATCGCTCCAACTGAATATGCCCACCGTGCCGGTGCACGATCTGGTGATCCACGCGAATGACCTCGCCATCGCGACGCATGGCCGCTCGTTCTGGGTGCTGGACGATATCTCTCCACTGCGCGAACTCTCGGCGGACGTCACGGCGAAATCGACCTATCTTTTCAAGCCGCGCGTGGCGATTCAGAGCGGGATCCATCACCTGCCGACCATGGGCCGTCCGTACGGCGAGAATCCGCCGACGGGCGCTACGCTGTATTACTACTTGAAAGCCGCACCGCAGGCGGGCCAGGAGATTACTCTCGAGCTGGCCGACGGCCAGGGTCACACGGTCCGGAAATTCTCGAGCAAGAAGCAGGCGTCCACGCAACCCGCCGAAGCGCAGGAGGAAGAAGAAGAGGAGGGCATACAGCCCACGAGCGAGCCGATGCCGGCCGAGGCGGGCCTGAACCGCTTTAACTGGGATTTGCGTTACCAGCCCGCGGTCAAGATACCGGGATATTCGCTCTGGGACTACGAGGGCGGCATCGAAGGTCCATGGGCGCTGCCCGGCACCTATACGATTCGGCTCACAGCCGGCGGCCAGACGCTCACCGCGCCCCTTGACGTGAAGATCGATCCGCGAGTGACCGCGTCCGAGGACGATCTCAAGCAGCAGTTCGAAATGGCGACCGGGATTCACCAGAAGCTGTCCGAGATCGACACCACGGTGAATCAGCTCCGCAGTCTTCGCGCGCAACTGCAGCATCTCGATCGCGAGCTCGGCAGCGAGAGCGGCGAGGTGCTGACGGCCTCGAAGAATCTGAACCAGAAACTTTCGGGACTCGAGGAGAAGCTGATCAATCCGAAGATCAGCGCCAGCGAAGATTCGCTCAATTATCCGATCGAGATCGACGGCAAACTGGCGGCGCTGGAGCAGGCGGTGGAGAGCGCTTTTGGCGCGCCCACGGATGGATCGCGGCAGGCGTACGCGGAGCTGAGCCGGCAGCTTGACGATCAGCTGGCGGCGTGGCGCGACATCCAGTCGAAGGACGTGGTAGCGTTCAATGAGCTGGCGCGGCGCGAAAAGGTGCAGGCAATCGTGGTCCCCGTCGTGGCGGCGCTAACCGGCGCCTCCGCGCGCAAGTAGACGATTGCGGGGCGGAGTACGATGGAAAAGGGATCAGGGATTGAAGGGAGGTGGACATGGCAAACACGATCGGGCGGCGCAAGTTCCTGAATGTGGCAGGGGCCGCGGCGATGGTTCCCATCGGCTTGCGCGCAGCTGACGCGCGTGGTGGTTCCGCCGATCAGGACGATACTGCAAAGCAGCCCAGGCTGTTCACGGGTCTGTGCGCCTACTCTTTCCGGTCCGAACTTCAACCCGGCAGGATGACCATGGAGGATTTCATCCGCAAGGGCGTCGACCTGCGCACCGAAGGCGTGGATATGACGGGGTATTGGTGGCGGTCCCTGGAGCCGGCCTACGTGGTCAGCCTGCGCCACCTCGCGTTCAAGAACGGCGTGATGTTTTCGGGCGCCGCCTGCGGGTCGAGCATGGTCCAGGCTGACGCCGCCCGTCGCACGCAGGTGCTCAATGAGATCAAAGGATGGACCGACGCCACGGCGATGCTGGGCGCGCCACACCTGCGGATTTTCGCAGGCCGCGTCCCGGCGGGCGTGAGCGTGGCGCAGGCGCTCGACTGGTGCGTCGAGATCATGAAGCCCGCGTGCGATTACGCCGCCACCAAAGGCGTCACGCTGGGGGTGGAGAATCACGACGGGGTCACGCAGAAAGCCGATGTCTGTCTGGAACTCATGCGCCGCGTGGACTCGCCTTATGCCGGCATCAATCTCGACATCACGAACTTCGTGGCCGATTCCGACGAGGACCAGTACCGCCAGATCGAGGCGTGCATCCCCTACGCAACGCACACTCACATCCGCGACCATTTCGGCGACAGCCATCACCTGATCGATTTCGACCGCGTCTGGCAGATGTTCGCCAAGGGTGGATACAAGGGCTTCATGTCGGTGGAGTATGAGGGCCAGGAGGATGCGAACACCGGCGTGCCGAAGCTCCTCGACCGCATCCGGGAGCTGAACCGGAAGTATTCAAGCACATAGCCTACATCGAGAACTGATGAAAGCCGTACCTTGAGCCATGAACGGTCGACCGTGAACTGTCGACTGTGAACTGTCGACTGTCGACTGCTACACAATTTCCTCGC
>JASHQD010000603.1 GCA_030037755.1 Terriglobia bacterium | reverse complement strand
TCAAGTGCGGAAATACGCCGCTGCGGCGCATGGGATCGGCCACGTCGTGCCCGGCCTCGACCTCGTGGCGGACCATGGTGATGGCGTCCTCGATCACGGCATTGCCCGCCGTGCGCGCTGTGATATCCAGCGATTCGAGCATGGGGACACCGCTGGTGATCAGGGTCGAGAGCGTGCGCGAGAAGCGCGCCACCGCGATCTTGCGCAGCAGGCTGCCGACCGCCGGAATCTTCAGCAGAAGCGCATCGAGAGCGCGCCGGCCGCCCGGAGTGGTGTAATACTTCCTGAGTGCGACCACGCCGCCGGCCACCATGAGGCCCATCAGCCAGATGTAATTGGCAACGAAGTGGCTGAGCGCGATAACGACGCGCGTGGGCAACGGCAGGGTGGCGTCGAGACCTGCGAAGAGGGTCGCGAAGATCGGCACCACCTTCCAGAGGAGCAGTATCACCACGCCCATCGCGATCACCAGAACCGATACAGGGTAGATCAGCGCCGACTTCACCGCGGCTCGCAATTTGACCGCTTTCTCAAGGTGCGCCGCCAGCCGCCTTAACACCGTTTCCAGAACGCCGCCGGTTTCGCCGGCCTCGAGCATGTTGGTGTAAAGGGCGTCGAACACCGAGGCGTGCTGACGGCAGGCGCCCGAGAGGGTGGCGCCGCCTTCGACCGAGCTTCGGATCACCTTCAGCACTGCCGCAAAACCCTTGTTCTGCTGCTGCTCAGCAAGAATCTCAAGACCTTGAATCAACGGCAGGCCGGAACCGAGCATTACGCCGAACTGGCGCGTAAACACCGCCAGATCCTTGCTCTTCACTCTCACCTTGCGGGGCGCCGCGCGCGCCACCGCGGCCGTCCCGGCGGCGGATTTGCCCTGCGGGCCCACAGCGACGGTCTTCGCCGCGGCGCGCCCGCCGGCAGTAATGCTCCCTCCGAGGAGTGGTCCGGCCTGCGATTTCGTGAGTGGCATGTTCGATCTTCCTTCCTGCGTGTCGTGGACGCGTCCTCAATGCACCGGCGGCCGCTCCAGCCGCGGCTGAGCCTTATGTTGCGGCCCGGCGCGGCGCGCCAGCCCGTCAAATTCATCGACGTTGTGCGAGCACTGGCGCGCGATCTCCAACGTGATCGCGCCCTGCTGGTACAACCAGAACAACGACTGGTTGAACGTCTGCATTCCGTGTTTTTCCTGGCCCGCCTGCATGGAGGAATAGATTTGATGGACCTTTGCTTCGCGGATGAGGTTCCGGATCGCGTTGTTGGGGATGAGAATCTCCATGGCCATGACCCGCCCAGCGCCGGTGGCGCGTGGCAGCAAGGCCTGGCAGAGGACCGCTTCCAGAACCATGCCAAGCTGCGTACGGATCTGCGACTGCTGGTGAGCGGGAAAGACGTCGATGATGCGGTTGATGGTCGAGGCAGCCGAGTTCGTGTGCAGGGTCGCGAACGTCAGGTGCCCTGTTTCCGCAATGCGCAAGGCGGCTTCCACAGTCTCGAGATCGCGCATTTCGCCGATCAGTACCACGTCAGGATCCTCGCGCAAAACCGAACGCAAGGCAGCGGTAAACGAACTGGTGTCAGCGCCCAGCTCGCGCTGGTTCACCAGGCAACTGTGGTGCGCGTGTATGAATTCGATCGGGTCCTCAACGGTCACGATGTGGCCGCGCCGCGTGCGGTTAATCAGGTCGATCATCGTCGCCAGGGTGGTGGACTTTCCGCTGCCGGTCGGTCCCGTCACCAGAATCAAGCCGCGCGGCTTATCGCACAAGGCGCTCACGACGGATGGCAGGCCCAGTTCCTCAAAGCTCTGCGTCTGCCAGGGGATCAGCCGCAAAACCATGCCTACGGAGCCGCGCTGCATGAACATATTGGCGCGGAAGCGGCCCAGATTCTTGACGCCGAACGAGAAATCGAGCTCCAGAGTTTCTTCGAACCTCTTCTTCTGAGTGTCCGTAAGGACACTGTAAGCAAGCTGTTTGGTATCTGGAGGCATCAGGACGGATACGTCGTCGCACGGCTGGAGTTCACCATAGATGCGCAGTCGCGGCGGGCTGCCCGCCGCCAGGTGCAGGTCCGAGCCATGCTGCTCTACGAGCCGTTTCAACAGATCTGACATCGCCGGTATGGCCATGCTGATTCCTCCCCTTGCTAACCGGACATCTCCAGGTACGGCGACTCTAAGCCACCGTTTCCCTCACGACTTCCTCAAGGCTGGTGATTCCTGCCGCCACCTTGGTCAAACCGCTGCGCCGCAGCGTGATCATCCCTTGCTCGATGGCCCGCCGGCGCAAATCGAGCGCTGAAGCGCCCGCAAGAATCATCTCGCGAACCTCTTCCGTGACCTCCATCACCTCGTACAACCCCACGCGACCCTTGTAGCCTCGGCCATGGCAGGCGGGACACCCGCGGTTGCGGTAGATCTCGGCGCCGGGTACCTCCTCAGACGTGAATCCGGCATCGGACAGCGCTTTGAGCCCGGCGTGGTCCCTGAGCTTGCAGGCAGGGCAGAGGCGCCGCACGAGCCGCTGTGCGCAGATCAGATGAACGGAGGTCGCCACCAGGAACGGCTCCACGCCCATGTTCATCAGGCGGGTCACACTGGACGGCGCGTCGTTGGTGTGCAGCGTGGAGAACACCATATGGCCTGTGAGCGCAGCCTTGATGGCGATCTCCGCGGTCTCGAAATCGCGGATTTCACCCACCAGAATGATGTTGGGATCCTGCCGCAAGAACGAACGCAGCGCGGCAGCGAAGTTCAGCCCGATCTGGTCCTTCATCTGCACCTGATTGATGCCCGGCAACTGAAACTCCACCGGATCCTCGGCGGTCAGAATATTGGTCTCGGGCTTGTTCAGTTGGGCGATGGAAGAGTAGAGCGTATTGGTTTTGCCGCTGCCCGTAGGTCCGGTAACCAGCACCATGCCGTAAGGCTTGAAAATGGCTTTCTGGAATTTGGCCAGGGATTCCGGCTCAAAGCCCAGCCGGGTCATGTCAAGCTGCAGATTCTCCTTGTCGAGCAGGCGCATCACGATTTTTTCGCCATACAGGGTGGGCAGCACCGAGACTCGAAGATCGATCTGCTTCTTGGCGCCCTCTTGCTGCAGCTTGAGCATGATGCGCCCGTCTTGCGGAAGGCGTTTCTCCGCAATATCGAGCCGTGCCATGATTTTGATTCGGCTGGTGACGGTGTCGCGCAGGCGCGGAGGAGGATTCATCACCTCCTGCAGCATGCCATCGATCCGGAAGCGCACCCTGTACTGACGCTCATAAGGCTCGAGATGAATATCGCTGGCGCCGCGCCGGACTGCGTCCAGTAGAATGTAATTCACCAGGCGAATGACTGGCGCCTCACCTGGCGTCTTGTCGAACGAGGCCAGGTTTAGCGCAACCTCTTCTTCGGCCTTCAGCTCGAGACTCGCGGCATGTTCGGCGTCGATGAAGCCAACCAGATCTTCCAGGTGTTTCTTCCGTTCGTCTTCCTCGGCCGAGCTGTACCACTGCCGGATCGCCTGCAGGACCGCCGATTCCGAGGCCAGCACCGGCTCGACATTGAGGCGGGTCATGAACCGGATCTCATCCAGCGCCAGCATGTCGGTAGGATCGGCCATCGCTACACGCAGCACGGTCCCCATACGTTCCAAAGGAACGACATCGTGCTTGAGGGCGACCTCCATCGGGATCAAACGGAGCACATCGAGGTTGGCATGGAGGTCTGCAAGGTTCAGGGGGGACGCTCCGAGGCGGTCCGCCAGCGCGTGGGTGATCTGGTCCTCCGTCACCAGCCCAAGCTTCATCAGGACGGCGCCCAGCTTGCCGCCCTGGGCGCGTTGGCAAGCGAGGGCGTCATTGAGCTGCGCCTCGGTAATCACACCGAGGCCGACGAGAGTCTCACCAATTCGTTGGGCCAAGAAACGATCCTCACCAGAAATATCGGCTGTCTAAAGGAGAATCCTTACCCCGCGCGTCAATACCCATTGGCGCCGGAGCGCGGCAGAAGCCATGTGGCAAAGCCGGGCTCGTGACCGTGCTAGATTGAATGCATGCAGACAATTGTTGAGTGTGTGCCGAATTTCAGCGAGGGACGCGACGCAGGCAAAGTGCACGCCATCATTCAGGCCCTGTTGAGTGGACCCGACGTTTACCTGTTGGACCAGGAAATGGACGCTGACCACAACCGGTCGGTAGTTACTCTCGTCGGCACTCGCGAGGCGGTCGGCGAGGCGGCGCTGCGGGGCATCGGGAAGGCCACGGAGCTGATTGATCTGAACCACCATCAGGGCGCGCATCCGCGTCTGGGCGCGACCGACGTTGTGCCGTTCGTGCCGGTGCGTGGCGTGACGCTGGAGGATTGCGTTCGGATTGCAGAATGGGTGGCAGAGCACGCGTGGAAACGCTACCGCATCCCCACGTATCTCTACGAAACGGCAGCGCGGACGCCGGAGCGGCGCAATCTCGAGAACATCCGGCGCGGGCAATTTGAAGGCGTGCGTGATGAGGTCAAGTCAAATCCCGAGCGCCGTCCCGATTTCGGTCCTGAGCCGCCGGCGCTGCATCCGAGCGCTGGCGCCACCGTAGTCGGAGCACGAAAATTCCTCATCGCCTACAACATCAACCTGGCGACTCCCGACACGTCAATCGCCAAGTCGATCGCCAAGAAAATCCGCGCCTCGAGCGGCGGCTTTCCGTGCGTCAAGGCCATGGGCGTGGACCTGAAGGCGCAGAACCTCGCCCAGGTGTCGATGAATCTTACCGATTTCGAGACGACCTCCATCGGAACGGTATTCGATGCCGTTGCGCGCGAAGCTGCGGAGGCTGGAGTAGAAGTCAAGGGCAGTGAAATCGTCGGACTGATTCCGCGGGCCGCGCTGGAAGACGCCGCCGTGCACTATCTGAAGATCGAAACCTTTCAGCCTGGACTGATTCTCGAAAACCGCCTGGACACCGTTCTCAGTCGGCAGGCCAATACCGTAGGGGCGGGTTTGAAACCTGCCGCTACAGCTACGACGCGAACACTCGCGAGCATGGCGGAGGAATTCGTAAACGCGGTTGCCGCTGATACTCCCGCGCCCGGCGGCGGGAGTGTCTCGGCGCTCGCCGGCGCTCTGGCGGCCGCGCTGGGAATCATGGTGTGCCGGCTCACATTGAGGAAAAAATCCTTCGCCGATCACTACGGCGCCATCAACCAGGCGCTGGAACCGCTCGAGCGTCTGCGCGCGCGCCTTATGGAATTGATCGATCGCGACGCAGAGAGTTACAACGGCGTCCTCCGCGCCATGCGGCTGCCGAAATCAACCGAGGCCGAGCAAGCCGCCCGGCGCGAAGCCATGGAGGCGGCGAACAAGTCCGCCACGCTCGTCCCGCTCGAGACCGCCGAATCGATCGCTGAAGTGCGGCGCCTCATCGTGAGCATCCAGCCGGTCACCATGCCGCAGGCAGCGTCCGATCTGAAAGTCGCGCGGGCCATGGCGGATGCGGGACGCGCGGGCGCGGTTGAGAATGTGCGCACGAATCTGGAGTCGATTCAGGATCGCGAGTGGGCGAGCGAGGTGGAGTCAAGGCTTCGCTCGCAGCGTGACGCGCAAACTCCTGTCGCCCCGGCATAACCTCAATCCCGGGTCGGGTCTGCGGCCAGTCGTTACTACTGCTGCGGCGGCGGACTCTTCTGATTTTTCTGCTGTTGCTGCTGCTGCTGATTCGGATTGCTCACGACGCCGATGACCCGCGTCTTGACGGACGTCTTGAACTGCTTGTAATCGGTATAGCGGATCACTTCCTTGATGTGCACCGGCGCGCTCGTGAAGTACAGCGTGTCATCCGCCAGCGTGAAGGTGGGGAACCAGAACTTGCCGTCGATCTGCTCACGCCACGTGGTGAAGTGCGGGAAGAGGTTCTCGTTGTTCTTGGTTTTGATCTCGGGAACTTGCTTGCCTTCGGATTTGAC
Organism: Terriglobia bacterium; assembly: GCA_030037755.1. Taxonomy (GTDB): domain Bacteria; phylum Acidobacteriota; class Terriglobia; order UBA7540; family UBA7540; genus Gp13-AA77. The sequence continues at coordinate 1,674 of JASHQD010000603.1, read as the reverse complement.
GATCTGCAGGTCACGATCGTCCACCCAGACCATGCCCTGAAAGTACTGCCGCCCTTTCTGAATCACCTTCGGCCGGATGGAGAAGACGTAGGCGGTAATCTGGTCGACCTTCACATGGCCCCGATACTGGACGTCGTAATCGGGGAGCTCATCGGTGGTCATCACGAACGGATTGATCTGGCGGAAAGCGTCGTAGTCCTGCTCGGTGAGGAGAATCTGGTGGAGCGAGTCCGGCGGCGCGTAAGTGACGCGTTCGATGCGCTGGCCGTTGTCGTCGTAGAGAATGTCCCAGTCCTGCTGAAACTGGCCCGTGACCTCGTTGTCGGGTCCCAGTTCTTGGACCTTATTGATCTGGTGATAGGTGTAGTTGTCGCGAGCAATCTTGAACAGCGTCTCCCTGGCCGCAAACGCCTGGATGATCTGCTGGATTCGATCTGAGTTCGGGTCACTCAGATCGACCGCGGGGCCGTGATGTAGGGGAGCCGATGAGGCGCTCGCGCCGCCTCCGGGCGAAACGTCATCCTTATGCGCCAAAACCACGGGTGCAGGCGTCGGCGAGGGCGACATCGTCGGGGCAGCGCCTGCAGCCGGATTATCAATGCCGCTGCCCGGCGATCGGGGCACAACCGGTGGCGGGTTGGCGCTTGCCGAGGACGTAGGATTGGCGTTTGTCGAAGAGGCCGTTGAGCTGCCCGGTGCTCTCTTGAGAACGGGAGCCGGGGAACCACCGGAGCCGGAGGGGGAAGCGCCGGAATCGGATGAGGAAGCACCGGAACCGGAGAGCGACGGGTGGAAAGGCGCATTCGTTGAGCCGGATTGAGCCGATCCGGAAGGCGCGGCGGATGACTCCTGTTGGGCTGTCCCCTGCTGCGCGGGCGCTTGAGCGCCAGCCGACCCGGTGGACGATGCGGACGCGGCGGCAGGGGCGTTCTCAGTCTGCGCCGTTCCCTTCCCCCCGCTCTCCAGCGCCTGGATCACGGAGTCATCGGCCCCGTCGCGGCGGAATTCGGTGGCCAATTCCGCGGTCATCTGGAACGCGATGCCCCGCTGTTTGACCAGATCGACCACTTTCTGGCTGCTCGCGCCGCCGATCAGAAGCAGCGTGACATCGTCCTGCGTGAGCGGCTTGTCAGCCGCGCGCGCGACCGGCCCAGCCAGGGCGCAGGCGAGTACGCCCACGGCGATGACCTTCAAGTATGAGAAGAAAGCTCCGGACACCTGAATCCTCGTTGCGATTTCATCCCCGGATGAATTAGTGACGGCAAGACCTGGCCACCTCCGTCGCGGGGCTCTGTTTTAGATAGACTCAAATAACTCGTGCCCGGTTGCTTGGCTCGCCTCTGGGCAGGAACATCACTGAAGTTAATGAACTAGAAGGCGCCGATCGATTCCATCCTGCGTCAAGCCGGCACGGAAGCCTAAGGTCAGCGCGCACGCCGTGTGTTCTTCAGGCGCGACTGCCGGATCTTACGCCGGTTGCGCTTGGGCTTCGAAATGGCAAAGGTCACCGGGCCGACCCGGCGCACGCTCCAGGGTGTTTTTTCTTCCTTGTTTTCCATGAACGCGATTCTCTCCCGTACAACTCGAATTGTCGCGAGTCTTCACTTCGCGAGTTCCATCTTGTAGGTCACGATCGTATCGCCGCGGAGCCGGCCGTGAATCACCACGCTTTGG
>JASHQD010000602.1 GCA_030037755.1 Terriglobia bacterium | reverse complement strand
CGCGCCCACAAATCGCGGACGTTCCTCCTGCCAGTGACACCCAGCTCCTGCCACGTGACCGACACCTTCGCGGCGGCATCGCCGGTGTTGAACAGCGCCAGGTACCTTGCGCCGTCGCCGGACGCGTCCGCTTCCCACGCGACGTGCGACTCGCGACTGAAGACCTGATGTCCGCCGCTGCTCGATTGATCCACCTTCAGGACTTCGGGATTCTCGACGAGCGAAGCGGTCCACGGGTCGAGCGACGGCAGATCGCCGCCCATCATCAGGGGCGAGCGGAAGATGGACCAGAGCGTCATCAGCGTGGTCTGCTCGTCGTGCGTGAGACGCGATGCGCGCGGCGGATCGGAGAATCCGCGCACTCGCAGGCGCCCGAGCGGCAACATATCGGCGTCCGGCCAGTGATTGGGACCGCTATAAGACGCCCACCTCTGCGCCCGCGCAAACTGCGTCCGGACTTCCTTCCAGTCGTCCCACATATCGTCGGAAATGCGCCACATCTGGGACCACTCCCTGAGGCTGGCCGCCTGGTCAAGAGGCGCCGGACCGGGCGAAAGACTGAGCACCATGGGACGCCCGGTGTGGTTCATGGCCTTGCGCAACGCTTCGATCTCGGGACCGTGATAGGGCTCGTGGCCGCTCCCGCGGCTCATATCGTCGGCCTTGATGAAGTCGACGTCCCAGCTCGCGTAGAGCGCCGCGATCGAATTGTAGTAAGCCTGGCCGGCGGGCTTGCTCACGTCCACACCGTACATGGCCGTTGACCACGGGCAGATGTTCCGCGTATCGGCGATGTCGCGGGCGCGCGCGCCCGCGCCGAGCACCGGGAGATCGCGCTCCACGGCCAGCCTCGGGATTCCCCGCATGATATGGATCCCGAACTTCAGGCCGAGGCTATGGACATAGTCGGCGAGAGGCTTGAACCCTTTGCCGCCCGCCGACGACGGAAACCGGTTGGGGGCGGGCAGCAGGCGCCCGTAATCGTCAATCGAGGTCCCCAGCTTGTCCTGGCCGGACGAGCCCTCGGCCGCCTCGGGATTGGCGAAGTACCAGTAGAAATCGACCACCACGTACTTCCAGCCGTATTCAGCCAAATGATCGGCAAGATACTTCGCGTTCGCCTTCATCTCGTCCTCGTTCACCGCGCCGCCGTAACTGTCGTAGCTGTTCCAGCCCATCGGGGGAGTGAGGGCGAGTCTGTCGGGATCGTCGGCGTGGGGAGACGCGGTAGCTTGCCTCTCAAGCGCGGGAGCGGATAAGGAGCGAGAGGCGGCCAGGACGACAAGGGCCACGAAAAGGATGTGCGCGGTTGGCCAACGCCGAAGATATCGGTTCATTTTGACAACAGTCCGTTCTTCACATTCAACCTTGCAGCGGCACTTGTCAACAGGAAAGACCGGCCGAGGCGGCCCGTCGCCTCGCGGTGTCTGTTTGGGGTGCTACCGGTCGGTGTCACCTGTTCAGTTTTGGTGACGTTTAAGTTGCCGGGTGCCGGCTGAAATCCGTCATTCTCCACCAATTCAGCCTATTTACCGAACAGTTACGTTTGGCAGTCGCGATGCACCGCCGTGCTCTTTTTCGTGGAGACAGTACAGGGTCCGGGCGCTCTCGATGCGACTCCACAGACAGACTCTGCGTGTTACCTGACATTGCGGATCCGAAGCGTTCACTCGACAGGACAAAAGTGCCGATAAACCGGCATCAAGGGGAGAAAAGGGGAATGAACTTCCAAGTAAACAACCATGACCGAAAAGCTGGTCCGCAAGGCCTCATCAGAATCGCAAAACTAATCGTCTTAGTGCTTCTTGTCTGGCCCGTCGCATTCGCAGCGCATACCGCTTACAGCAGCGACGGGTTTTTCGAGCGCGAGAGCCTGGCCGGCGCGCGCCTTCTATCCCGCGTCGGCATGGGCATCTGTTCCTGCCTCATGGGGCTCTTTAATCCGGCATTCGAACCGCCCGACGTTGGAGGATTGCTGGGAGCCAACACATTGGTTGTCGATCCCTTCAGCGGCGCGAAAGTCGTCCGGATAACCGACTACGATACGATCGGAACCTCCCCGGCCCAGCCCAGTTACCAGGTCGATCCCGGAGGCAGCGCCGAGGTCAATTTCATGGACAAATCGGACAGTTATTTCTATACATCCGATACCGGCTCATGTCTGGAGCCATTCACCTGGAACGCCCAGACCATGCAGGCTACGCGCATGTACGTCTCGAATTATCCCAGCACCAACGGAATGAGGATCTGCACGGCCAGCACGGGTGGCGAGTTCAGCTACACGGTTGCGGGACGCATGTACGACATGGAATTCGGCGCCTCCAACAGCAATAACCCCGAGATCTTCTATTACGACTTCACGCAGTCGAGTCCCCCGTCCCGAACACCGGTGTTCGATTTCGGCAGCAACACCGCGTGCGCGCCTCCAGGCGTAATCTTCGAAGGCCAGACGCAGTGGGGCGATCCGCCGACCGTGAGCGCCAACGACCAGACATTCGGGACATCGATTTCCACGGTCTCGGGCCAGAACAACGCGGAGTACGTGGTCGCGTATAACCGCACCAAGGGCTGTCTCTGGTGGGACACCGCAACCGGCCAGGTCGGCGGACAGTGGGGAGCTTCCGGCCCGATTACCGGGGTCACCGAGACCTTCAAGGTTCACAATGCCCGGCTAAGCCGGGATGGGACCTGGATGAGGGTGGATCGCGAGAGTTGCATCCAGGGTTCCGGATCGAACGGCTCCTGCCTTTATACCGTCTATTTCTGGAACCTCGGCAGCACCGAGATCACAGCTTCCACGGTTCAGAATTCGGGACACCTGGCCTTGGGATATAGCCATGTGGTCAACGATTCCACCTATCCCACGGAACAGAGCGTGGAATGGGCGCCCACAGCGACACCGGGAAGCGCCGCGGAACTGTGGACCACCGGACCGTCGGAGTACCTGCCCTGGGATGCACACTTCAGCTGGCAGAACGCAAACCGGGCGGACAACAACCTGGTCTTGAGCAGCTCTTTCACGACCGGTGTCGAGATTCCCGCGCAGGCGTGGAACAACGAGATTGACGGTTTCAGCACGAACGGGTCGGGCGCAGTCTACCGCTTCGGACGCAACTACATCACCGCAAATCCCTCGGCGACGTTTGCCGCCAGCGAGGGAATCGGATCGGTCAGCGCCGATGCCAGGTTCTTCGGATTCGC
>JASHQD010000601.1 GCA_030037755.1 Terriglobia bacterium | reverse complement strand
GCTTGAGGGCTGTGCCGGAGCGCTCGCGGCTTGAGCCTGGCTGCCAGCCGGCTGTGCTTGCTGGCTGGCAGTCGTTGCGCTCGATGGGGCGGCCTTGGTCGCGGTGTGCTGGCAGGCGAGTGTCAGCGCGCAAGCTACAATCAAGAGACCCGAAGCGATACGCGTACATGTCATGTATGAATTCCCTCCTGGAACAGTATTCGGTGAATCGCGCCCAGACCCTCAGCGGCCTGGGAGATATGGCCCTTGTCTGAAAATGGCAAGTTGGGTACCAGATCGCAGTGGTCAGTTAACTTCCGGGCTCTATACGGGTTATGGGGTACGTCTTAATCGAGTGCCGGGAGTGCGACCGTGACGCTATTTCATCCTCATGCGTAAAAACTGCGGTCCGTCCGGTAGCCGGTAGCCGGTAGCGGGTAGCTGGTTGTCGGTCGTCGGTTCCGGGTTTCAGGGCTATCGACATTTCGGTGAGTGACCAACCGACAACCGGAAACCGACAACCAGCAGCCAGCCCTGTCACACTTTCTCTTCGAGAGACGTTTAAGGGATGAAACTGGACGGGAGGTCGGCTTTGGCAGCAGGATGGGTGGAAGGCCTGGGTCGTGCGATGACAGAACCCCGAGAGCTGCCGGAGTCCTGGGACTCGCGGTTCGAAAAGTTCTACCTTGAGCATTACGGACGCGTCCTCGCGGTGCTGTTTCGCATGACCGCCAGCCGCGGCGACGCCGAGGATCTCGCGAACGAAGTGTTCGTTAAGCTTTATCGCGGGCGTTCGATGCCGAACGCTGACGGCAACGTGGCGGGCTGGCTTTATCGTACCGCTACGAACCTCGGCATCGACGCGTTGCGTAAAGCGTCGCGGCGCCGCCAGCACGAGAACGCCGCAGCGCGCGAGTCTCGGGCACCGCAAGCGGCTGATGGGCCGCTGACGGCAGTGCTGAGCGGCGAGCGCCGCCAACGGGTGCGCGAGGTGCTTTCGCAGCTCAAGCCTGTGCAAGCCCAGGCACTCATCCTGCGTTCAAGCGGATTCTCCTACCAGGAGGTAGCGGATGCTTTGGACGTGAAGCGCGTGTCCGTTGGCACCCTGCTGCTCCGCGCCGAAGAGGCGTTCCGCAAAGCTTACCGCGCCACCGCCGGCCAAGAGGAGGAATCATGAACTGCATCGAGAAAGGCATTCTGCGCGCGAAGATCGACGGGGAGCTTCACGGGGCCGAACTGGAAGATGTAGATCGTCATCTGGCGGCTTGCACCGGCTGCCGCCGCGATTTGGAGGAGATGAGCGCCGCGGCCAGCCGCGTGCAAGGGACGCTCGCGCCGTTGGCCCCGCTGCCGGGCGAGATCGACGATAACGCCCGGCTGGCGCTGGCACGATTCCGCGCTCAGGACATTCCGGCGCAAACGGCACCAGCTTCGGGCTGGTTCGGGCGGCGCCGGGCTCTGGCTTCGTGCGCGGCGCTCGCCGTGTGCGCGGTCGCCGTCTCCCTCAGCTTCGGGCCCGTCCGCGGCTGGGCCGAGCACGTCCTCTCCATGCTGCGCGTGGAAAAGGTCGAGGTGGTTCCGGTCTCGACCGCGGTGCCCGACGTCCAGACGCAAGAGCGGGCCACGAAGATGCTGAACCAGCTGATCTCCGACAATCTGGTGGTGACCGTGGCGCCCGGCAAGCCGCAGGACGTTTCCACTGCGGAAGAGGCTAGCCGCCTGGCTGGGTTCCCGGTGCGCGTGCTCTCCGCCCGCTCCGATACTCCTCATTTCGACGTGGAGGGCGAGCAGGCCTATCACATGACGCTGAACCGCGATCGCCTGCAGAGCATCTTCGATGAGCTGGGCCGCTCCGATATCCAGCTTCCGGCGTCGGTCGACGGGGCCGAGGTGGCGGTCCACGTGCCCAAAGGAGTCCTGCTGCGCTACGGCAATATGCCCGATAAGGTCCTGCAGGATACCGTCGATCAGGCGGCCCATGCGGCGGCGAACGGCGACCTGAATGCGGCCTCCCAGATCGATCTTAAGAACTACTTGGTGCTGGCGGAAATTCCGAGCCCCACCGTCAGCGTTCCGCCCAATCTGGACGTGGCGCAGGTGGCGGAGGCGGGTCTCGAACTTGCCGGTCTCGGTCCGGCAGAGGCGCACGACTTCGTGCAAAGCGTCGATTGGACTTCGACTCTCGTAATCCCGGTGCCGCGCGAGGGCGGATCGTTCCGGAAAGAGCCCGTGGACGACGTGGAAGGCACGCTGATCGCGATGCCGGCGACGGGCAAGCGTCCGGCGGGGTATTCGCTCATCTGGATTAAGAACGGCATCATCTATTCGCTGTCGGCATCGGGCGATGGGTCCGATGCGATCACGCTGGCGGATTCGCTGCAATAAACGGCTAACATCGAATGCTGTCAGCCGTCAGCTTTCAGCCTTCAGCAGGCGCGAGTCCAGCATTACAGCCGATTGCTGACGGCTGATTGCCGGCGGCCTCGATGTCGAATGATAGATTGCCTCGCAATCGAAACGCGCAATCTTCGCAAGGTCTTCGGCCACAAAGTCGCGGTCGAAGGTCTGACGCTCGAAGTGCGTCCGGGTGAGATTTTCGGATTTCTTGGTCCCAACGGCGCCGGCAAAAGCACTTCGGTGAAGATGCTGCTCGGCCTCGTGGCGCCGACCGCCGGTGAGGCTATGGTGCTGGGCCGTCCGGTCGGCGATGTTGGGACGCGTCGCCGTATCGGGTTCCTTCCTGAACACTTCCGTTTCTATGATTGGCTGACTGCCGAGGAATTGCTCAAAGT
>JASHQD010000044.1 GCA_030037755.1 Terriglobia bacterium | reverse complement strand
GATGAGCCGGGCGCGAAAGACATATCCGGCCGGCAAAGCGCGCGACTGCGCAATCTCGCTCAGGTCGCGTCGGTCTTGGATCGTCAGCAGCAGAGGATCGGCAGTGAATGGCATGCATATTCGGATGCATGGTACATGCTAATGGTTATTCTGCGACAGTCCACTAGTGCTGTGGGAGGTTGCGCGGACTGCTTGGTTGATCTTCCCCGTTTCCCCGAAAGCGCGGCGGGTTTTCAAGCATGAATATCCGTTAACAATGTCAGGCCGCCCGCCAAACCTATCAACTGACCGCCCCAAATGCAATCGCTAACAGCAGTCTAATTACTGTTGGCCTCAAAAATCACACGGTGTTCCAAACTCACGACTAACATTGCCTTTAGAGTGAGCGTTTCCCCCTGCCTTCGAGTTGACTGACGGCTGATCCTTGAAGAATCGAGCGCAAAAAGCCCCGGTTTTCGTCGAGAGCGATTCCGGGGCACGCCGGACTCTCGGAGTTTATAAAGCGCCTCGCGCTGCCCTTGCTACTTGGGTCTCAACACTGCATAGCCGGCGACCGCGTCCCTATCGAACTGCATTGTTGCCTCTGCTCCCTCCGGACGTGACGCGAAGTGAAAGTCTCCAAGCCATGCTCGCCAAAGAGCAGCCCCCATGCATGCCAGAAACAAAGGAACAAGAACCCGGAAGCCGGAGATGAGATACCGTAATCTGAAGACAGTTGCGAGAGACATGCCGTAGTGAGAGAGGTGCAGCATTACAACGAGAGACCGGCATAGGTATAGGCTGCCGACCGCGAACGCTGTAAGCTTGGTTAAAGACTCAACGGCCTGTGTGGCGCTCCGGCTCACCGTAAGCCTCTCGAACGAACGCTGGACCGGCTAGGCGCGTGGCACAATTTCACTTCATGTTGTCGCCAACCCGCGGGTGCCAAAGTGCCCCGGTCGCCGGCGATGCTTTTCCACGGCGGCGAAACCATCGGGGTCGAAATCGGCGCAGTAGCAGCGGCCAGCACCCCCCCGCATCACAACTACGATGCAGACAACCGTCTGAACGATAGCATCCATGTAGATAATCGTCTGATGATGTCGAGGAGCATTTCAGAGACTCGATCAATTGTGAGGTGGGTATTCCACTTCGCTGATTGCGCAGACCTGCCCTCGATCTGTGGGCGATCTACCGCACCGCATCTGTCTTGCCCTCGATACCTGAGCGATAGCCCGGCTGAGTCGCGTTTTGCTGCCATCGGGCGGCGCTGCGAACGGAGCAACAACGGTGCAACCTGCCCAGCCTTGGATTTATTGGCTCTCGGGCACCTCGGGCTTGACGCTTGCCGGAAGAGGGCCGCTCGGCACCGACGCTATTTGACAGAGGAGCGGCGACTTGACCGCCTTTGCCCTTCGAATGCACGCGGGACTCACATTGGGTTTATCCTAAAAAGCGGAGGAGACGCCCATGCCGGACCATTCAGCACACAGGGCCAGCGATCTGGCTCGCGATGAACGTTTGATTGTCGAGCGGTGGTTAGGCCGCGCGCTTTCGAACGACGAGACGATCAGCATCAGCGCATATCGTCCGCACGAGGTTCCCGGTCCACGCAAACGGCAATCTCTCCAGCGGAAGATACTGGACCAGGCCCGCGAGACCGGCTCGCGCGCTGGCGATATTTCCGATCAAGAGAGCGATGACGTGCTCGGTGAAGCGTTCGACAGTATTCGCGCCCACGGCCGGTGAGATTTACACTCGATTCAAGTATTCTCGTTCGAGGTGGTTACGAGCCCTCTCGGTCCCGCTCTCCATCTTCTGGACCTGGTTCTTGAGTCCCCTACGCTGGTTCTGTCGAGGTTCATTCTTGACGAGGTAGAGCGCGTGCTACTTACCCGAGGATTCAGTCCCGATATCGAATCACAGCTGAAGAAGCAATTCGCTTTACAGTGACCCTCGCGGAGGCCGCGCATCTTCTTGAGCCGAGGATACTCAAGCCGGTGGTGCTCTCCGACCCGGACGACGACGCCGTGCTATATACCCCCCAAACAGCTCGTGAAGGGCTTCGACGTCAGTCATCACCCGAATGGCGCTGAGACAACCTGCAACTCTTCCACTTGATTTCAATCACTGGGATCGGATCAGCGCAGGATCCAAACCAACGGTACCAGACCAGCGACCGCCAGCGCGAGCAGCATAACCAGGCTCTGCGATCCCGTCGATTCGCGCGCGAAAAACCGGGCGTAAACGCCCTTCACCACGTTGTTGCTGGCGGCGGCGATCAGAATCGCGGCGGAAGCCACCTGCAAACGAGTCAATGTGCCCGCGGCCTGGGTCATGCCCATGATGAACGGATCGACGTCGCTCACACCCATGATGGCGGCGAGCGAATAGACGCCGGCCTTGCCGAGGTAGACCACGGCCAGATGTGTTGCGATCAGCATGGCGACGAACAGGGCAGCGAACAGAAAGGCGGCGCTCAATTCCAGCGGATTCTGGGGCTGGTACTCGCGCTTGACCTCGCCGCTCGACGCGTCCGGACGGCGCGACCAGAGCCATCCGATTCCGGCCGCGATCCCCGCCAGCACCAGAAATGACGGCGCCAGCGTCTTCGCCAGTGCGCGATTGAACAGGGCCACGAGCGCCGTCAGCCGCAGGTACATCACGCCGGAAGCGATCAAAGTAGCGCCCGCGAAAAGGTGCGGACGGTGCTCGTTCGCGGCGCGCTTGGCGAGCACAACGGTCGTGATCGTGGAAGAGTACGCTCCCCCGAGCAGCGCCGCCAGCATCACGCCGCCGTGCTGGCGCGTGACCTTCTGCAACACGTAGCTGCCGTAAGAGAGCGTGCTGACGGCCACCACGACGAGCCACGTCTTGAGAGGATTGATACGGAAGACGCCAAACTCCTGGTTGGGGAGGATCGGCAGGATCACGACGCTCAATAGCAGAAACTTCGTGAAGGTGAGGATTTCTTCGGGCGCAATGCGCCTGGTGAGGCTTTCCAGCGCCGTCTTGAGTTCCAGCAGCAGCGCGCTCGCCACCGCGAGCGCAGTGGCAATCCAGAAGTGACCGTAATAGATCAGGGCGCCGACGAGATAGATTGCAAGGCCCGAGAATTCCGTGGTCACGCCGGCCGTGCTGGCCAATACGAGCTTGTGCCAGTAAGACAGCAAGAGGAATCCGGCGACCACGATGAATCCGATGGCGACCGGCAGGATCTGTCCGCTCCCAAGAACGCCCATCGAATAGGCGATCAGGCCGATGATCGGGAACGTCCGAACGCCACCAAACGTGTAGCGCTCTGAGCCAGCCTTGTGTTCCTCGCGCTCCAGTCCTACGAGGAAGGAGAGAAAGAGCACCAGCAGGATTTTGAAGGCATCCGGCGGCAGCAACTGGTAGAGACGGGAGAGCATCGGATTCCCGCGGAAAAGCTCGAGGACAGGTTCAGTATGTCCTCAAGATTGAACGATTTGTCAATGGGAAGGAATTATGTGAGTGCGTCAGTTGGTTCGGTGCATCAGTGCGTTCGTTTCCCGGTACGTCCCCGGGAGATGGGCCGATGGCCAATCATCAAGATCGAAGGCCCTATTGAAGATCGTGAGGCAGGGAACTGACGAACTGAGAAACTGACGTACCCAAGGACTTCAGAGCAATCGGAAGTAAACTTCAACCCCGACGCGAGTCGCGACCGGCACTCCGTTTTTCAGGCCGGGCTTGAATTTCCAGGTGCGGACGGCTTCCAGGGCTTTCTCGTCCAGTCCTAAACCGACCGGCTTGATAACCTGGGCATCGCGGACGTTGCCCTGCGCATCGACGATGATCTCCACGAGCACAGTTCCCGAGTACTTGGCCTTGCGCGCTTCTTCGGAGTATTGCGGATCAGGCTGATAGATGGGTATCGGCGCCGTGATATTGCCGCCGATGTCGTACACTCCGCCACCCACGCCGGCTTCATCACCCGGTCCCAGTCCGCGTCCATTGCCGGAACCAACGCCGCCGTTCGATCCGGTGCCGATTCCGCCGCCAGAGCCAGGTCCGTTCGAGGCCTCCATGATCTGCGACTTCGGATCGCCAAACTGCGCCGAGGCCATCTGCGGCATCTTCAGGTCCGGCGGACCGATGAGCGTTGGCGTCATCGGCAGTTTTGGCTGCGGAATGATGATCTTCGCCACGGGAGGCGTGAACTGCTCTTTGGCGAACTTCGGGACGTTGCCCCGGGAAGCCGGGGTCATGCTGCGATCGCCACCGCCGCCACCACCGCCCGCCTTCTTCGCGTCGTGCGGAAGATCGGGAAGATAAGGCGAAATGTCGATCGCAACTACGTTGTCTTGAACCTTCTTGGGCGGATGCAGCCACCTCGCAACCAGGTACGGAAGCACGAGTGCTGAAAGCACGACGAGGTGCACCAGCAGAGAGTTCAGCCACGATCCCGGCTGTTGCTGGAAATCCTGCCAGATGTCAGGCACTTCGACGGACTTGGGGAGCAGGTGCAGCTTTCGTCCCGCGCGCAAGAGGTAATAGTGGGACAGTTCGGGGAGTTGCTTCAGGGTACTCGGAAGATCATTGTACCACTGGTGCATCTCCGAGACCGGAAGCGCCGCTTCGCCACGGTAATACTCGTAGGGCACGGTGATCCGCGGCTCGCGCCGGGACTGGCGAATCTGGTTCCAAAGCGACGAGAAGACGTTCGACGATTCGAGCAGCACGGCGCGATACTCGGGCTCCGGCTCTTTCGGCGCCAGCGCCGTTGTCTGACCGTTCTCGGCGGTTGTCATGGTCGCGGTGTTCAGGTCGGTCGTGGGCATCGTTCAGATCTCTCGCGGGCCGCCAGTTAGGCCTTATCCCCTCTACCGAAGATGTTGCGCCGCACGGCGGAGTTGCCTGAGAAAACCTCACCTCCACTGCAAATGCCGCATCCTCGGCATTCTAGCACAGCGGGCGACGCGAACAGCCTGCAGATCCTTCGGCCGGAGCCGCGCAGCCGCTACGTTATAATAATAGATGAGACGCCCCGGAGGACGGATGCCGAAGATAATGGACCTGAAAAGTACCATTAATTTGCCGCAGACTACCTTTTCGATGAAGGCCAACCTGCCCCAGAACGAGCCGCGGTGGCTCGAACGGTGGGAGTTAACCAACCTCTACGACGCCATCCGGCGCGCGCGCGCGTCCGCGCCGATCTTCACGCTGCACGACGGTCCCCCGTACGCCAATGGACGTATTCACCTGGGCACGGCACTCAACAAGATTCTCAAGGATCTTATCGTCAAATCGAAGACGATGGCCGGTTTCAACGCTCCTTACGTTCCGGGATGGGACTGCCACGGCCTGCCGATCGAGAATAACGTCGACAAGGAGCTCGGTCCGCGCAAGGCCCAGATGTCCGCGCTGGAGATTCGCCACGCCTGCCGTCGCTATGCGGAGAAATATCTCGGTTTGCAACGCGAAGATTTCAAGCGTCTCGGGATCTTCGGCGAGTGGGAGCATCCGTACCTGACGATGTCGCCGGACTACGAGGCCTACACGGCGGAGGCTTTCCTGAAGTTTCTGGAGCAGGGCTACGTCTATCGCGGCCTGAAGCCGGTCTACTGGTGCATTCGCGACGCGACCGCGCTGGCCGAGGCCGAAGTGGAATATGAGAACCACGGCAGCCCGTCGATCTACGTGCGCTACCGCCTGACGAGCGATCCTGCCGCGATCGATTCGGCGCTGGCCGGACGCCATGTCTGGGTGATCATCTGGACCACTACCCCGTGGACGCTGCCCGCCAGCATGGCGGTGGCGTTTCATCCTGACTTCGAGTACGTCGCAACGCAGGACTCGGATTCCTCCGACGTGTATATCCTGGAATCTCGCCGCTACCAGCCGACTCTCGACGAGACCGGTCTGAATGCGAAGACAGTTCTGGCGCGGATTCCCGGGCGCAAGTTCGAGCGCGTCGAGTTTCAGCATCCTTTCCTCGATCGCAAGGTCCTCGGCGTACTCGCCGATTACGTCACGGCCGAGGACGGCACGGGCGCGGTCCACACGGCGCCTGGGCACGGCCGCGAGGACTTCGAAACGGGCGTCCGCTACAAACTTGATATCGAGAATCCCGTCGACGATCACGGCCGGTTCACCGAGGGGCTGCCAGCTTACAAGGGTAAAAAGGTATTCGAGGCCAACGAGCCGATCATCGACCTGCTCCGCACCGTCGGTGCGCTCGTCGGTCCGCCGCACTGGGTGGAGCACTCATATCCGCACTGCTGGCGATGCCATAACCCGGTGATCTTCCGCACCAGCCGGCAGTGGTTCGTCGATGTCGACCATGCAGAATTGCGCCGGCGTGCCCTGGATGAGATCAAGAAAGTCCGCTGGTCGCCGGAGTGGGGCGAAGAGCGAATCAGCAACATGGTGGCGGGGCGCCCGGACTGGTGCGTCTCGCGGCAACGTGTCTGGGGTGTGCCGATCACCGTCTTTCATTGCGAGGCCTGCGCCAAGCCCCTGATGGACGCCCAAGCTGCCCGGCCCGCCATCGAGCTTTTCCGCCACGAAGGTGCCGACGCATGGTTCGCGCATCCCGTGGAAGAACTGATCGCGCCGGGCACGCGCTGCCCCGGCTGCGGCGAATCGAAATTCCGCAAGGATACTGACATTCTCGACGTCTGGTTCGATTCCGGATCGAGCCAGTACGCGGTGCTTGGGCGGCGGCCGGACTTGCCCTGGCCTGCGGACGTCTACATCGAGGGTCCGGATCAGCATCGCGGATGGTTCCAGAGTTCTCTGCTGATCGGCATGGTTACGAACGGCGCCGCTCCGTATCGCGAAGTACTCACGGTCGGCTGGACGCTCGACCCGCAAGGCCGGGCGATGTCGAAATCGCTCGGCAACGGCATCGATCCTAATGATGTCATCCGCAGTCATGGCGCAGAAATCCTGCGGCTGTGGGTGGGCTCGGTGGACTTCCGCGAAGACGTGGTGCTTTCGGAGCAGATTCTCGATCGGCTTTCGGAAGCCTATCGCAAGCTGCGCAACACCTTCCGCTACTGCCTGGGGAATCTCTACGATTTCGATCCGGCGCGCGACGAGGACGATCCCGACGCCATGGAAGAAATCGACGCCTGGGCGCTCAATCGCACGGCGGAGGTGCTCGATGAGGTGCAGAAAGCGTACCAGGAGTACGCGTTTCACCGCGTTTATCGCGCGCTTTACGATTTCGCGACCGTAGACCTGAGCGCTTTCTATTTCGACATTCTCAAGGACCGGCTCTACACCGCCCCAGCGACATCCGCGCGGCGGCGCGCGGCTCAGTGGACACTTTACAGGATCGCCGGCGCGCTGGCCCGGGCGCTGGCGCCGATCCTCACCTTCACGGCCGACGAAGTTTGGGAGCATCTGCCCGGACACATCGAATCGAGCGTCCACGAGGCGACGTTCATCTCACCGGACGACTTGAGGGGCGAGGTTCCCGAAGACTACGAGCAGCGACTCTCAAACTGGCCGCGCCTGATCGCGATCCGCAACGAAGTGCTGAAGGCGCTCGAAATCGCGCGGCAGGAGAAGCGCATCGGCGGCGGCCTCGAAGCCAAGGTCCGGCTGCGGTCGGGCGGCGAAACCGGTCGGTTGCTCGAAGACTATCGCGATTTCCTGCGATATCTCTTCATCGTCTCGCAGGTGGAGCTCGAAACCGGGTCGAGCGCGCACGGCGCATCGGGCGCGGCATCGAATCAACCGGAGACTGCCGCAGCGATTGACGTGAATATCGTCGTGGAGCGCGCCAGCGGCGACAAATGCGCGCGCTGCTGGAACTACTCCGAGCGCGTCGGCAAGGATCCCGAGTATCCCACCGTCTGCGAACGATGCTCGGAAGCGCTGAGCGAGATTGAGGCAGTGGCCAGGGGCTAGTGGTTGGTGGCTAGAGGAATCGAATCATCGAGTCAAAAGCTCAGCGTTTCTAGCCACTCGCCAACTTGCCACTCGCCACTCCCTGCGAACCGAAACCATGCCTTTCACCGCAAAGCACCCGCAAAGGATCGCGCGCCTCAGCTACGCTCTAATCGCCGTCCTCGCTTTCATCGCCGACCAGGTCACCAAGGGCCTGATCGAGCGCCGCATCGGGCTCTACGAAGTCGTCAAGGTGATCCCCCACTTCCTAAACTTCACGCACAGCCAGAATCCGGGCGCGGCGTTCGGACTCTTCGCCGAGTCGCCGGCGCTGTGGAAGACGGTCTTGCTGATTGTCGTCTCCGGGCTGATGATCGCCGCCGTGCTGGCAGTGGTCTGGCGCAGTCCGAGGCTCGATTGGAAGACCGGCGCCGGCCTGGCGCTGATCATGGGCGGCGCCATCAGCAACCTGGTGGATCGCATCCGCTACGGCCGCGTGACCGATTTTATCGACGTCTACTACCGCAGCTACCACTGGTATACGTTCAATGTCGCCGACAGCGCGATCGTCGTCGGGGCGTTTCTCCTGATTCTGAAAGTTGGGTTCTCGCGTGACGAGGTGGCGCGGGCGGCGCAGAGTGGCTAGTGGTTAGGGGCCAGTCGCTGGAAGAATCCACCCGTCAACTGTCAACCGTCAAGTGTCAACCAAACCTGACTTTCACCTCTTCGGTCACACACATGTCAGAAACGCTGACCTTCGAAGTCACCCCTGACGAAGCCCGCATGCGGCTCGACGTCTTCCTGGCGCGGCGCATGCCCGACTGGACGCGCAGCCAGGTGCAGCGCCAGATTCGCTCTGGACTCGTCAGCGTCGGCGCCGAGACGGTTTACAAAGCCGGCGCCGAAGTCGAGGCGGGCAATCGCGTGAGCATCCAGGCGGCCCGGCACGAGGTGCGCGCCACGCCCGAGGAGCTTCCGCTCAACATCGTGTACGAGGATGGCGACCTCGTGGTGGTGAACAAGCCCGCCGGGATGGTGGTCCACGTTGGCGCGGGAGTGCGCTCGGGGACGCTGGTGAATGCGCTGCTCCACCACGTGGGGACGCTGGCGCGCGCCGGCGGCGATCTGCGTCCCGGAATCGTCCATCGGCTCGACCGCATGACGTCGGGCCTCGTGATCGTCGCCAAAAACGACGCAGCCTTGCGCGATCTCAGCAACCAGTTCAAAACCCGCGAGGTGCATAAGACCTATCTCGCTCTGGTTCACGGGCGCGTGGCAGGCGAGCGCGGCGAAATCGAGCGCCCCGTCGGACGCGATCCGCGGCGCCGAATCCGCATGCGGACTTCGGGGATCGGCGCGCGGGAGGCTCTGACGCACTACGAGGTGTGCCGGAGGTTCGCGCATTTCACGCTGCTCGAAGTGCATCCGCGCACGGGGCGCACGCACCAGATCCGGGTGCATCTGGCGTCAGTCGGACATCCGGTAGTAGGCGACACGATGTACGGCGCGCCGTCGCGGCTCTTCGCGGGTTCGCGTGACGAAACGAAAACGTTGCCGCGGACGTTTCTGCACGCGGCGGCGATCCGATTCCGGCATCCACGTACGGGAGAGGGGATGAGTTTCAAGGCTCCGCTGCCGGAGGACCTCGTGAGTTTTTTGGAATGGTTGCAAGTTGCGGATGTAAGCGGGGTCAAGGAGTAGGCAACTGGAACCGTGCCGTGCTGAACTGGACGGTGCGCAATAGACCAGGAGGATCGCTACCGCTGAAACCAAGGATAGGACGAAGGTCCAATCTTGCGAAAATCAGGATTTCCGCCGGTTGTCGCACGTCCTTCGTGGCTGCCAGACGATCGCCGCGCTTCAAGAATCCGGCAAGGGGAAGCTCATGGCAAACATCGAGGATGTAAGCCCACTGGGGTCACGAACACTTCAGACCCCGTACGGTCGGTGATCGGGCGCATGCTTTCAATTGCCCGTTCGCCGGACGGCGGAACCATCTATTCCGGTTCGTACTCGAACCTTTGGGTTCGAGCGACGGCAGAATTGGAATGAACTCACGTGGCCTCAGCCGACGGCAGACCGGTCCGACGCGGCGGGAGCCATGGGGGGCCGATCCATTTCACCGAAGAGCTCTTCGGCGTGTCACCCGCGTCTACCACAGACATTACGGAGAAGCCTCGACAGGAGGGACGCCGGAGTCGAGCAAAACCGCAAAGGGACGATCGTCGAACTCCCACGTTCCTCCAATCCGTTGAACGAGATCAAGGCCCGCGCTACGATGGAAGTCGCATCGCAAAACGCATTTTCGAGATTTCCGAGAAATGGGACACCTCTTTCACTCGCACAGGCCCGATGAGCGCACCCGTAGGGCGGTTTTGCTTGTCGTCGCCGTCTGTCTATTCTCAACCACGCGCTCGGCTGCAACTGGCGCTCGTTCGCCGGCTACGGGCGAGGCATCGGCCACGGATTCCGCCGACGAACACTTCTCGCACGCCGACGCGTTGCTGCACCAGGGCGACGCCGATAAAGCCCTGGCGGATGTCCAGGCAGGCCTGAAGCTGGCCCCGCGCAGCGTCAAGGGCCTGAATCTCCTGGGCATGATCTACGGACAGAAGCACGATCTCGCGCGGGCAGCCGATACCTTCAAATCCGCGCTCCAGGTCGATCCTCATTCGGCGGTGACGCACAACAATCTGGGGAACATTTACTTCGCCGAGCAGCACCTCGATCTGGCGGAGAAGGAATTTCAGGCCACGCTGCGCGAGAACCCCAACGATCGCGAAGCGAACTACAACCTGGGATCGCTGCTGCTCGAGAAAAAGCAACCAAAGCTCGCGATCGCCCATTTCAATCGCGTGCAGCCTCAGGACGAGCAGGTGTTGTTCAACCTAGCGCATGCTTACTTCGCTTCCGGCGATAACCAGAAGGGACTGGAGTTCGCGAACTCGCTCTCAAAGCAGGCCAAAGACGACGTCCGCACGCATTTTACGCTCGGCGTACTGCTGGCAAGCGAGGACCAGTATCCGGCGGCGATCCACGAGCTCGAAACCGCCGACGCCCTTAAACCGGGCACGTTCGAGATCCTCCATGACCTCGGCGAAGTCTACCTCAAAAGCGGCGACAACGACCGCGCCCTGGATATTCTCAATCGGGCCTTGAAGCTCCAGCCGGATTCGGTGCCCACGCTTTACCTGATGGCGCAGGCGTATTCCAACGAGCGGAAAGATGTGAACGGCCTTGACCTTCTCGCCAAAGCACACAAGCTCGCTCCCCGCAATACGGATGTGATCTTTCTGATGGCGCGGCTCAGTATGCAGCAGGAGTTTTACGCCGATGCCATTCCGCTGCTCGAAGAGGGGCTGAAGATCGCGCCGAGCGAGCCAAAGCTGCTGGCGGCTCTCGGCGAGAGCTACTACATGGTCGGAAAGATCGGTCAGGCCAAAACGACCTTTCAGAATCTGATTCAGGCCGACCCTTCGGCAAGTTCCTATACCTTCATGGGACTGTGGTATCGCAACCAGGGACAGTTCGGCGACGCGATCGAGTATTTCCAGCGTGGGCTGAAAGCCGATCCGCGCAATCCGGCGTGTCTTTACAATCTCGGCTTCATCGCCGCGCGGCAGGGCCGGTACGACGACGGCGCGAAATGGTTCCAGCAGGCCCTGAAAGTACAACCGGATTACCCCGAAGCCATGCTGGAACTCGCAAGTGTGAAGATGCACCAGAAGAAGTTTGAAGAGGCGTTGCCTTTACTGAGGAAGTGCACTCAGGTCGATCCCAACCCCGGACCGGTTTACTACCGGCTGGGAGAAACGGAGCGGAGCCTCCACCAGATGGATGCGGCGGAGCGGGACTTCAAGATCTTTCAGACGCTTTCGAAAAACCCGAAACCGCTGCCCTACCCATATCAGCACCTTTTTGACTATGTCGACGAGCGCGCCGGCCTTTCGGCTCCGCAGCAGGCCCAGCTTGATCTGGCAGAGCTCAAGCACGAGGTGGAGCTCCATTCGGAGCGGCCCGAGAGCTACTACATGCTGGCAGAGGCCTACCTGAAGGCGGGGCAGGCGGATGAGGCCAGGCAGACGCTTGATCAACTCGAAAAGTTAAGCCAGGTCGATTTCCGCACCACGGTTGGAGTGGGAGTGCTTCTGGCGCGCTACAAGCTTTATCAGGATGCCGTCGAGCATTTCAAGCAGGCCTTGCAGTCCAATCCATCCTCGGACGACGCCTGGTACGATCTCGCCGACGCCTACTTCCGGATGCGCAACTTTAACGACGCAGCTTCCGCGGCCCAACACGTCTCGCCTGGCGGTCAGAACGAACCTGGCTATGTCGGGTTGCTCGCCGATATCGACGCCCACCTGGGGCAGAACGATGAGGCGATCAAGCTGTATCGCCGCGAAATCAGCGCGAATCCCGACCGCGACGAGACTTATCTTTCCTTGGCGCTGGTGTATCTGCGCTCCGGCGATGCGTCGGACGCGCGCGGCACGCTCGAGCAGGGACTGCAGCGCATCCCGGACTCAGGGCAGCTTCTGTGGGGAATGGGAATCGTTTCGGCCGCCGAAGGAAACGCTGAAAGCGCCGAAAGCTATCTCAAGCGCTCGGTAGACTTGCTGCCGCAATGGCCGAGCAGCTATTCGGCGCTCGGCGTGCTTTACTACGAGACGGGGCAGATCGATAAGGCCCGGGAGACGCTGCGCGAGTTCACCGAGAATGGGCCCCAGGGCGCGCTCGACGCGCAGCGGATCGAGCAGGCTCTGTCGTCGGCGCCTGCACAGGCCTCCGGTGATAGCAGCGGCCAATTGGGTCCGCAAGCCCGGCAGCAGTTCCTCCAGTTTGCCCTGCTGCTTGCCGAGCGATAGCCCTGACCCGAGTTGACAGTCGACTGAACTTCCAAATGAGCTGGGAAACGTCAACCCGCAGCGGCGCTCCTCGTCGCCCGCGGCAACCGGCCCACGTCGATTGCACGACCTGGACACGCCTCTCGGCCCTCAAGCGCCGGGCCCTCAAACGGGCATTGGCAAATCCCGGCAGAACCGCTTCCTGCGCGATCCACCCGAGCCCGGCCACGGCGTAGCGGACCTTGCCCGTCTTGCTGCCGCTCCATTCCTGTTTGGTTTTGGTTCACCGTATTCATCTGTGCCTGAATGGCTGGATTCGCCCTCCCGCGCGGGCGGCGTCATAGGCTCGACCGCTGAACCTTCACCTGGCTTCCGGCCCGGAATGAAGCCGCAACCGGCAGCGCTGGCATCAATCGTGTGGCGGGGCGGCTGAGGCCGATCGGGGTGAGACGAAACAGCATCCTTCGAGCACTGGAGGCGGGAATGTTTCTGATTCTTTTCATCATTTTGCTGATTCTATGGCTGGCCGGATGGCTCGCTTTCCACGTGGCGGGCGGACTGATCCACATCCTGGTGGTACTCGCAATTATTTCGCTGATTATCCATCTGGCGCGAGGCCGGACGGCGTAACTGACAAGCCCGGCCGTGTGCGCGTCACGGCCGGCTGACGTTTGGATTGCGGAGACATCCATGCTCAGACTTTTGCTGATTCTTTTCCTGATCCTGCTGCTCGTGGGCCTGTTGCCGACATGGCCTTATAGCACGGGCTGGGGCTACTATCCGAGCGGCGGGCTGGGTATCATTCTCATCGTCGTGCTGATTGTCCTGTTTGCCGGCCCACGACGCACGGTCTAGAAACACGCCGCACGGTTCGCCGATGCCGTTCACGTCTGCCGGTCAACCGATCGCCGGACGGCAAGCCGCGCTCGCAGTACCACCGTCGTCTCTTCCAATTTCCCCGGCAGGCGAGCGTCGTCCAGGGACGATGGCTTGTTTCCCACAACTGGATGCTCCGGTCGCGGGCTTCTTCATCGAAGATTCCGTGCGCGCCCGGATCCGCAGGCAAGGAGCATCGGCGGTGTCTCGGCCTTGTCTACGTGGGGTCTTCGGGAGACGCTTCGGCCGGCGACCCGCATCTGCACTTTGCAATTGCCAAGCTGGGCCCGGATAAGCATTGGTGGCAGGGCGCGCCCCTCGATCCGTACCCGATTTTGGCGGACGGAGGAGACAAATAGCTCATTCCTAACGCCTAAGTCCGAGATTATGTAGCCTACAATGTAGGGCCTCGATTCTCCTTGACAAACCGGACGCGCTGTGCTATGCTACTCTTTCCTCATGGAAATGGGCGCGCCATGTACCACCGTGGCTCCTTGTCATCCTCGAGTCACCGCCGGCTGGTCAATAGCAGGTCTCTTTTTGTGGGCAGTCTGTTGCGAACCTCCGCACTGATTATCGACCGCCAACAACCGGCTGTCCAACAAAGCCAACCAAAGCCAATCGAGTTAACTCGAGATTGTGGAATGACTTACTTCGAGAATGCAGGTTGCCAAACCCATTGTGGGTATCTTCCGTATTCTCAGGAACTTAACCTCGAAAAATGGCCGCTTTTCGCGAAAAGGGTAGTGATACGTGCGCTTCTTCTTCTTCTTCGAGGCGACCTCCAAGCCTCGACGCCCGGCCTCCAGAGCGCCTTCAAGCGCCCGAAAGGGTCTTCGAGAGAAGCCGGAATGTCCTTTAGAATGAGCGTAGAAACTGCTGCGAGGCCCGCATGAGGCCCGTAACGATCGCCGGCGGCGGCCTCGCTGGGAGCGAAGCAGCCTGGCAAGTGGCCGACCGCGGCGTTCCGGTGACGCTTTGCGAGATGCGTCCGGTGCAAAGCACTCCGGCGCACAAAACAGACCGCCTGGCGGAACTGGTCTGCAGCAACTCGCTGAAGTCGAACACCCCGGGTGCAGCCAGTTGGCTGCTCAAAGAGGAACTGCGGCGGTGCGGGTCGCTGCTGATGCGCCTCGCCCAGGAGAATGCCGTTCCGGGCGGCGCAGCGCTTGCCGTTGACCGCGAAAGATTTGGCGAGGCAGTTACGGCGGCGATCGAAAGCCATCCGCTGATCCGGCTGGTTCGGGCCGAACTTCGCACAATCCCCGACGATGGCCCGGCACTTGTCGCGAGTGGTCCCCTGACCTCGGATTCCCTGGCCGCAAGTCTTCAGACGTTGACCGGCGCGGGCAATCTTGCCTTTTACGATTCCATCAGCCCCATCGTCGATGCCGAGACGCTGAACTACGACCGCATCTTTCGCGCATCGCGCTACGGCAAGGGCGGCGAAGATTATCTCAATTGCGCGCTCGACGAATTCGAATATCGTGTCTTTCATGATGCGCTGATGACGGCTGAAACGGTACAGGCGCACGCCTTCGAGGATCTGAACTATTTCGAGGCTTGCCTTCCGATCGAAGAACTGGCGCGGCGCGGTGTCGACACCCTGCGCTTCGGTCCGATGAAGCCGGTCGGCCTGATCGATCCCAGGACAGGGCGCCAGCCCTATGCCGTGGTCCAGCTGCGGGCGGAGAATCTTCGGGATTCGAGCTACAACATGGTCGGGTTTCAGAATCACTTGAAGTTTCCCGAGCAGAAGCGGATTCTGCAGCTGATTCCCGGGCTTGAAAACGCCGAATTCCTGCGTTACGGCCAGATTCATCGCAACACGTACATCAACGCGCCGCGACTGCTGGCGCCCGATCTCAGCCTACGCGTCGCGCCCAACGTCTTCGTCGCAGGACAGCTCTCGGGAGTGGAAGGATATGTCGAGTGCATTGCAACGGGACTTCTGGCCGGCACGGCCCTCGCGGCTCGCGCCTGCGATCAGCCCTTCGCGCCGCCGCCACGCACGACGGCCCTCGGGTCGCTGGTGCACTACATCACTCACGCGGACCCCGCGCATTATCAGCCCGCGAACATCTCGTTCGACCTGCTGCCGCCGGCCGAGGGTCTGCCGCGCGCGATCATGCGGGATCGGTCGAAACGACGGGCGTGGCAATGCGAGAGGGCGCTGGCTGATTTGCAGGACTGGCGAGAAAAGGGTCAGGAGTCCGTGGTCAGTGGTCGCTTGTCGGTTTCCCGCGAATCATAGGCGTGGTGCAGATCAGGGCTTGAACGTTTGATGTCGCATGGGTTGTCTGCTACTGTGGCTCGTATGGCAACGCTGAAGCCGAGAATCGAGAACGGGGTCTTTATATCTGACGCCGACGCGGCGAGTGACTTCGAAAGCCTGCTGGCGCGGATGCGTAACGGTATCACCGTCGTGATCCAGCATGAGGATAGGCCTATCGCGGTGGTTCAACCGGTCGAGCCACTCCGGCGGACCATTTTCGAGTGCATCGCTGTGGCGAAAGCTCACGAAGAAGAGAGCGGTACAGCGCCGATTCTCGACGCGGGCTTTGCATCGGACGTCGAGCGAATCCTTCGGGACCATGAACCATGGCAGCCTCCAGAGTGGGGATAGTCGTCGATTCGAGCAGGTTGGTTGTGGCGTAGGCTGCTATGAGGGAGCTGATAGAAAAGTATACGGGTTACCTACAAAACGAGCGCAACGCGTCTCCGCACACGCTTCGCAATTACGCCAGCGACCTACATCAGTTCCGCGATTTCCTGAAGCACTCCCTCAACGCCGAAGAAGTCGACGTATCCGCCGTCGACGCGCTGCAGATTCGCGCTTATCTCGCCTCATTGTTTCAGGACCAGAAGCAGAAATCATCGATCGCGCGCAAGCTGGCGGCGATCCGTGCGTTCTTCAAGTTCCTGGTCCGTGACGGGCTCATCGGAAAGAATCCAGCGGAATTCGTAGCCACGCCCAAGCTCGCGAAAAAGCTGCCCCGCATCATGACGGAGGAGGAAACGAATAATCTGCTCGACCGGATCGCGGAAGCTGTTCCAGAGAGCGAGCCGATGGTCAAGCGCGATCGCGCGATCCTGGAGCTGCTCTATGCTTCAGGCCTGCGCGTCAGCGAACTGGCGGGGCTCGATCTGCGCAGCGTCAATTTCGGCGACAAACTGGTGTTAGTCCACGGCAAGGGACGCAAAGAGCGTATGGTACCGTTCGGACGCAAAGCCGGCGAGGCGCTGGAAGCTTATCTGCCGGTACGCGAGCGGATTCTGATGGACAACCGCACTTCGGGTCACGCCCTGTTCTTTAACGCGCGAGGACGCCGCCTCACAACGCGCTCGGTGGATCGGCT
>JASHQD010000600.1 GCA_030037755.1 Terriglobia bacterium | reverse complement strand
TTCGCGCGCGCGGCGAGCCTCGGCGATACGCGATCGCTCATCGTCCATTCCGCGTCGACCAGCCACCGCGCGGTGCCGCGCGACGAGCGGCTGGCCATGGGGGTCAGCGACGGTCTGGTGCGTTTATCGATCGGCGTAGAGGCTGCCGAGGACCTGATCGAAGATCTGGATCAGGCGCTCGCGTTTTGATCGTATTCCTTGAAAGTGAGGACAATGAGATCACCCCGGTTCAAATCAATCCTTTCCGACAGCCATTTCTGGGTCCCGCTGGCGGTGCTCGCGCTGGGAATTCTGCTTATCGCCGCGATACACTGAGGTCTCAAGGGACACTCGTGAGGAAATGATCTGATCCCCGTGCCGACCATCACCCGGGAACACGCACAGGAGGGTTCAACACCATGCCAGAGAAACAAGGAAGGTACGGCCTTTGGGGAATGCTCGGGCTGATATTGAGCCTGACTTTGCCTGCATTCGGCGCTACTCCCGGCGAGGCAGCAATCCACGCCGCCGCTGCCGACAGGCCTGAGGCCATGTTTCCTCATATGGACGCCGCCATAGGTTTCCTGAGGGCGGCTGACAAGCAATTGAGGGAAGGCGAGCCGATCTTTTACGGCCACCGGGAAGCCGCCATCAAGCACACCGAGGCTGCCATCGCCGACTTGCAGACCGGGATCGACGACTACATGAAAGCTCACCCCAGCACGCACCGCAACGAGATTATCCCGGAGCCGCCTCCGAGCGAAGCGGGCGACAAGTATCCGCACATGCAGGGCGCGCTGCGGCTCTTGCATCAGGCTGAAACTGAGCTCGGCGAAGCGGCGCACATATACAGCGGACACCGGGTCGAAGGACTGGACGAGACGAGAGCTGCCGTCAACGAGGTTCAACAGGGAATGAAGAGCGCGACGGCTCACAAGAATGAGTAAAGTCTGGCTGAGCGCCGGACCCAGCTGATTTCACGCAGGGACCGGAGTTGACCCGGGTATTGGTGTGGCTTCCGAAAAGCGCTCCCTGCATAGCCTCGGTGTGATCTGCGGCTTCGCGGCCGGCGCCTGGCTCGGCGCCGCCGAGGCGCCGACGAAGCTGGTCACTACAGGCCTGTCTCCGTTTCTCATTTCCCTCGGCATGGTCGCGGGCGTTTTTGCCGGCCGCTGGACTCTGCCTGCGGTCCTGAAAGGGACCGGGTTCGTGTTTGACGATATCCGGCGCCGGCGCCACCTCCTGGTTTGGGCGGTGCTGGCCGGGGCCTTGTGGGCGGTGGCGAACACGCTCACGGTTTTCGCCATCCGCGACGTCGGGCTTTCGATCGCCTTCCCGCTTTGGAATACCAACAGCCTGATCGGTGTGCTCTGGGGCGTGGTCTTTTTCCGCGAATTGCGCGGTGCCGGCCGCGGTACCTGGGCGAAAGTCGGCGGCGGTTCGCTCGCCATCGTGATCGGAGCCGTGCTGCTGGCTTACGCTTCCTCGCATGGTGTGTCGGTGGCGCCGCATCCGCTGCCCGGCATCGCGGCGGCCCTGGGTGCGGCGCTGCTGTGGGGCACGATGTACATTCCCTATCGGAAAGCCTACTTGAGCGGCATGAATCCGCTCTCGTTCGTCACCGTGTTCACGGTGGGCGAGATCGTTACGGTGACGATCCTGGCGGTGAGCTTCGAAGGTGGATGGCGCGCTCTCGGCGAAGCGCTGGGCGACGCGCGCGGATCGCTGTTCTGGCTTTTTCTCGGCGGATTCTGCTGGGTGATCGGCGACTTGTTCCAGCAGTACGCGACCAAGTACGTCGGCATCGGGCGCGGCATTCCGCTGTCGAACACCAATCAGCTTTGGGGACTGGCGTGGGGCGCGCTCGTCTTCGGCGAACTCGCGGGGACGCATCTCGCCGGACGGCTGATGGTGCTGGCCGGCTCAGGAGTCATGATCGCGGGCGCAATCGCTATCGCCGCCGCCGCCGCGCCGTCCGGGGAGCAGGCGTCGCGGAGCCTGGCTGTGGCGCGGGAGTGCGATCGGTATGGGCTGGATCAGAATGAAGTGGAAGCCGCGCTTGCCGGAGTCGCGCATGATTCAGCGCAAGCCGGCGCCGGCACCGGGACCGCCATCCGGCGGCGCTCGCGAATCGGCGACCTGCTGATTGCCGCCGCCGCGATCGGCGTCTTTGCGTGGCTCGGCGCTTATGCCAGGCGTCCGGCGCTTACCATGAGCGCCGGATGGATCGTGATCCTCAGCGTCGCCACCCTGGCGGTACTCGCTGCTGCCGGGTATTCGCTATGGAAACGGACGCGTTTCCTGTAGTTTCCTGTAGCGCCGCCCTTTAGGGCGGCATGCCGGGGCAAAGAGTCTGTGTGAGAACAGCGCTGTAGCGGCGATGTCCTCATCGCCGCATAGGAAAATCAGGGATCCGGCGGTGAGGACACCGCCGCTACAGCGCGCTTTCTTCCATTCCAGTAAAGCAACACGCCCAACCCGATCAATATCGCCGTCAAGCCGATCACCTTTCCGACCGCCAGGAACTTGTCGGGATCGTCGGGGCTGGGCAGGGCCGCGAGCACCAGGGCGAAGGCTGTAGTAGCGAAACCGACGATGGCAACGGCCATCGCAACGGGTTTGCCGCCGGGCACGCGCACCACGCCGGGGGCGGTCGGCTGGCGCTGCACCACGATGAGAGCCGCGAACACGAAGAGGAAGGGAATGAAGTTGGTGATGATGCCCATCGAGACCAGCACGTCGTAAGCTCCCTTGACGCTGGTGCCCGCCTGTCCGAGAACGACGAACAGCATGGCGACCAGGCCTTGCGTCCAGATCGCGACATCGGGAGTCTTGAAACGCGGATGAAGGCGGCCGAAGGCGGCGGGCAGATAGCGATCGATGCCGGCCACGAACGGCAGCCGTGCGGTGGCTCCCAGGTAGGCTCCCGAAGTGCCGAGATTGCTGAGCGCGATCAGAAAGGCGCACACCGGAATCAGCCACAAGAGGTTCAGATGGCGGGCGCTCACGGTAATCGCCTGGATCAATCCTTGAATTTCGTTTACTTCACGGCTCGGGACCGCCAGCAGCACAAAAACCGTGCCCACAATGTAGACCAGAGTGATCATCGCCCCGCCCGCGATGAGCGCGCGTGGTATGTTCCGGCGAGGGTTTTTGATTTCCTCCGCCATGAAGGAGGGAGCTTCGCATCCTACGAAAGCAAAAGCGAGCGAGGACCAGAACAGAAGATCCTTGATCTGAAAGCTGGGAACGAAGGATGCGTCCGTGAAATGAGTCGCGGAGCCGAAGTTGTGCCAGGAGACCAGCCCGAGAGCGATCACAACGATCACGGGAATCCACATGGCGATCGCGCCCAGGTTGTTCAGCCATTTTCCCAGGTTCACGCCCAGGACGTTGAGCACCGTGGGGAAAATGAGTCCCAATATCGAGAATCCGAGAAAGTAGAGGCGATTGGAAGCCAGCCACTGCCAGCGGGGCCCGCCCATGAAGAGCGCGTTGCTGGCGGCGAAATAGAGCAGCGTGGGAAAGTAGGGCAAATTGCTTGTCCAGTAGGTCCAGGCGGAAATGAAGCCCGCGAAATCCCCAAAGGCGTGCTTGCTCCAGACGTAGAGGCCGCCCTCGTTGGGAAGCCGCGACGAGAGTTCGAGCACGGCCAGCGCAAAGGGAACGTAAAACACCGCCCAGACGATGACCCACACCACGATCGAACTCGGCCCGGCCGCAGCCGCCGTAGCGAGCCAGCGTAAGCTGACACTGGTAACCAGGTAGAACAGGATCAGGTCGGCGAAGCCGATCACGCGCGCGTGGCGGATGGTGTGAGTGGTCGCAGCCTCGGTGGAAACGCCGTCGCGGGCGCCCGACGCCGCTAAGGTTTGCGGGGACTGAACCGCACGATCGATTTCCATAGGGGTGAGCCGAAAGCGTTCATCTCGAACCGAGTGTTACTGATATCACTCTTGCCGCGATTGCGGCAAGCTCAAGCTCGTGCTTGGTAGTGGGTGAATCAGCCACGGCCCTCTTAGACCACTACCCAGTTTGGGGAATCCTGCCTCCGATCCGACAAAGACTTTTCCCAACGTTTCGAGTTCAACGCACGCCTTTGCGAGCCGTCCAGCAGGCTGCAGTCGGACCCTGACTCAGCGTCTCCTTGGCGGTAATTTTTTCCACTTTTCGTCTAAGTGGCTGAAAACACACGCAAAATAAATTTTCTCACTTTTCTCACTCCTCCCCACTGTCCCAAATTTCGGGAGCACAATATTCTGTCGGCTTCTTCAGGCCGACCGTTTTACGGAAGCGAACCAGCCGGAGGTGCGAATTTACACGAACGAACCCGTCAGGTGATTGAAAACACAGCGCTTCCGTTTTTCATATTCGTCGAAAGCCGTTAGGTTGCTGAAAACGCAGGTACTTACGTGGAGAAAGCCGTTAGGTTACTGACGGGCAAGGTCTTAAGTGAAAAACGAAGGAGAAAAAACGTGTTCCGCCACGGCGGAGGAATCAATATCGCGATCTGTCGACCGCCTCTTTATGAAGCTTCGTGCTCGAGAAGTACGGTTTATTTACAGTACGAAAACGTTCGGCTACCGTGGGAGGCTGGGCCGATGAATACGTCACCGCAATTGCGAACAGCGGAAAAAATGGGACCCCTCCCCCCGGTCAAAATTGTCCCAAACGAAGCTGAGAGGTTGTTGAAAACAAAGGGAAATGCCCAAAAAACGAACCTAAAACGAAGCTAAACGAAGCTGAGAGAAGCAGCCGGAATTCCTTTAGAATTGAATCTATGCGCGCACGGCTGGGAGTTATGGTTGGGATCTTTGCTGAGACGGTGTCGGGAGGAGTAACGCACTCCCGACTCGACCCTCTTCGCGACCTGGCGCACCTGTTGAGAATTCCACCGGCATTGATCGATATCGCGGCCGTCTTCGTGCTGCTGGCCTGCGCTCTCCTGGTCGGATTCGGACTCGGCAGAATCTTCCGCAGCTATTCCCGCCGGTTCCAGAATACCTGGGGAGAGTTTTTCTTCTCGCTGCTCCAGTCGTTGCCGACTCCGCTTCTCCTCCTGGCCGCGCTCTACACCGCGATCGAAGAATTCAATCTGCCGCGAAAATGGGACCACATCGCCTCGCAGGCGATTCTGGTGACGGTCATCGCCGTCCTGTTCTTCTTTCCGGCGCGCGTGATCCACCTGTTCCTCAAGCGCATCTCGCGCAAGCAGCCGCAACTGGAACGCGTGACACAGCCGGCGAGTTTTCTCGTCAGGATTCTTTTCGCGATCGTCGCCATCATCGTGGTCCTGGAAAACCTGGGCGTGCACCTCACGGCCGTCTGGACCACTCTGGGCGTGGGCAGCGTGGCCGTCGCCCTGGCGCTGCAGGATACGCTCGGAAACTTCTTTGCGGGGCTTTACATCCTGGCGGACCACCCCATCAATCTGAACGATTACATTAAACTCGATTCCGGCCAGGAGGGCTACGTGACCCGGATCGGCTGGCGTTCCACGCTGCTGCGAACCGGACAGAACAACATGGTCGTGGTGCCGAATTCCACGCTGGCCAAAGCCGTAATCACGAACTATTCATTTCCCGAGGAACGGCTGCTGCTGCCCATCGTGGTGAGCGTCGCCTATGGGACCGATCCCCGCCGGGTGGAGAGCATCCTGAAGGAGATTGCCGGCGGCCTCGCGCAGGAGGATTTCGGAGGCTTGCTGAGGTATCCCGAGCCTTCGGCGCTGCTGCTGCCCGGATTCGGTCCCTCGACGCTCGATTTTACCCTTTACGTGCAGGTGCGGCGCTTCTCGGACCAGGGACCGGTGCAGAGCGAATTGCGCAACCGCATCCTGGCTCGCTTCGAGAAGGAAGGCATTCAGATGCCCTTCCCGACGCGGGCGCTGGTGTTCGATCCAACAACGATCGAAGCCCTGAGCAGGATTGCCGCAGAGCAGCGCAACGGCGCGGAATCCGGTGTGGTAGCATCTAAAAGACTGAATGAACAGCCGGGATGATTCATCGGCGGCGAAAGGGCAGTCGTCCGCCGCGGAGGGGCTTTCCGCCGTCACATTCAGGATTCCGGATTCAGGATTCAGGATTCCGAACTGACCGACGGACCGGTCCGCGCAAAGATCAAGCAAGGAGAAATGACTTATGGGAACTTCACCTGCCAAAGGAGGCTCTGTGCCGTTCACACTCCCATCACTTCCATACGCACCCGATGCTCTCGAGCCTTACATCGATAAAATGACGATGGAGATTCACCACGGCAAGCACCACAACGCCTACGTGACGAATCTCAACAAGGCCCTGGAATCGGCTCCGCAGCTTGCCGGCAAGACCCTCGAGGAATTGCTGGCGAATAACTGCGCCGTCGTTCCGGAGAATATCCGCACTGCCGTGCGAAACAACGGCGGTGGGCACGCCAACCACTCCCTGTTCTGGACTCTGATGGGCAAGAACAAGGGCGGCGAGCCCAAGGGGATGATCGCGGAGGCGATAAGCAAGACGTTCGGCGGATTCGGCCAGTTCAAGGAGAAATTCACAGCCGCGGCCACCACGCGATTCGGTTCCGGCTGGGCGTGGCTGTATCGCGACGGCTCCGGCAACCTCGATATCTATTCGACGGCCAATCAGGACAGCCCGATTATGGAAGGCAAGTTTCCGGTCCTGGGTCTCGACGTCTGGGAGCATGCCTACTACCTCAAGTATCAGAATCGCCGCCCGGACTACATCACGGCCTGGTGGAATGTGGTCGATTGGGATGCGGTCGACCAGCGC
>JASHQD010000599.1 GCA_030037755.1 Terriglobia bacterium | reverse complement strand
TCGATCGACAAGCGCTTCGACGACCTCAAGGACTGGATCCGCTCGGAGATTCGGCGCCTCGAAGATCGTATCGAACACCCCGTCAGCCGTCCTTAACGCGTTATCGCGGCAGCTCTACTCAGTTCCAGTGCCGGTGAGGCCGATGATCTGAGCCGAGTAATTAGCGCTGTCTCTCACGGCGACATCCGCGTTCTGTTTTCCATTTTGCTCCGGTTTAAATCTGACCATAAGCGTACAGTTCGCCCCTGGCGCTATCTGCTTGCCTACACAGTTGTTGCTTTCCGTGAAATCCACTGCGTCCTTGCCCTCAACCGAAATCGTGGTGACCGTGAACGATGTCGTGCCGACATTAGTCAAGCTTACCCGCGCGGCGGGGCTTGTGCTCCCGACCTTGAGGCCCCCGAAATTTAATTCTGTCGGCGAGAGAACAGAGGTGACCTGCAGCAACAACGGAAGGCTGTCCTCCGAATTGGCCAGCGCCAAGTCTGGGCGTCCGTCGGCGTTGAAGTCACTCACCGAGAGGTTGCCCACGGGTAGTTGAGCACCCAAGCCAAACGTCCCAGGCCGCTGAAAGGTTCCGTCGCCGTTTCCGAGTAGAGTCGAAGGAGGGCTTGATAGTCCGCCGCTGACGGCCAAGTCAAGCTTGTTAGCGCCATTCAGATCCGTCGCCGCGAGATAGTAACTGTTGCCCACGGTCGCATAGTTCACGTAGCTTGCGAAAGTGCCATCGCCACGTCCTAGTAGGACAGCCGCGCCACTGGCGGCGACGGCTAAATCCAAATTCCCATCGCCGTTGAAATCCGCCGTTACGAGCTGGTAGGGTGCAACCGAAGTCGGGTAATCGGAAAACGGCCCGAACGTCCCGTCCCCGTTGCCAAGAAAGATACCAACCGCATTCTCGCCATTTTCCGAAACCGCCAAGTCCAGCTTCCCGTCATTGTTGAAGTCTCCAACCGCGATTGACAGCGGCGTGTCTCCCGCAGTGTAGTAAGCGGGCACCTGGAAGGTCCCGTCGCCGTTGCCAAGCAGCACTGCAACTTGGGGCGCGCCGATCGTCGGAACTGGAATTGCGAGGTCGAGTTTCCCGTCGCCATTGAAGTCTCCGGCAGCCACAAAGTAGTAGAGGTTATCGCCAGTGCTCATGGCCTGGCCAAACGTGCCGTCGCCGTTGCCGAGCAAAAGCATCGGTCCGCCACCGCAGGCAACCACGATGTCGGGAATCCCGTCGCCGTTGACATCAGCCACCAGTACGTAGTCTGGGTTCGCTCCGACGTCGTACCCCACCGGCGCCTGGAAGGTGCCACCCTCTTTCCCAAGGTAGACTGAAATCTGAGAATCATCGAAGCCACACACGACCAAGTCCGGAACGCCGTTGCCAGTGAGATCGGCCGAGGCGACGCAGGCTGGCTCGGCGCTAGTACCGGCGCGGGAGAACAGGTCCAGGGACGGGCCCGGAGCCGGCGTGACAACCTCGAAAGCGCTGACGTTGGACACAGTCCCCGTCCCTGGGTTCATGACAGTTACCGAGGTCGTGCCCGCGGTCGCGATATCCGACGCCGGGACGACCGCCGTCAATTGCGAGTGGCTGACAAACGTGGTCGCGAGCGCGGCGCCGTTCCATTGCACTACCGCCCCCGAAGCAAAGCCGGTGCCATTCACCGTCAGAGTGAAGCTCTGACCACCCGGCACCACGGCGTCCGGCACCAGCGGCTGATTGATCAGCGGCACCGGATTCGCCTGCGCCCAAGCCGTCCCGGCTGCCGCAGCCGGAAGAGCGATCAGCAGGCTCGCGAGAACTTTCGATAAGAGATGTGCCCGAAGTCCAGAACGTCCCGACGCGTCGCCCATCGTGTCCTCCCCGTACATCGGCCGTGAGTGGCACAGGCACGCCTGCCTGTGCATTCCCGTTGCTTGACCTTCGCGTGCACAGTCAAGAGTGACTGTGCCACTGCTGATGGAAACTTACCCGAGCATCGCGTCCATCATGCTCCCGCGCCCCCCCCCCGCTGCGTCAAGCGATTTCGTGGTTGTGAACGCAAGTGATAGCGAAGTAGCGCACGGCTCGTGTTCCACGCCGTGCGTTATTTTCAAAACGCTCCGGGCCAAATGCCGCAAGGCCGAAGGCGGCCCCCGCGCTTCCTTGCTTCAAACTGGCCCCGGACTAACTTTTCCTGTTGACATCCCACAAGACGGGGTCCATACTCCTCTGGGTAAGCCACAGGAGGCCGGAGGATGACGAACGATCGATCGGAGATTTTGCAGGGCACGCTCGATTTGATGGTGCTCAAGACGCTCGAAGCGATGGGGCCGCTGCACGGTTACGGGCTCGCGAAACGCATCGAGCAGTTGAGCGAGGAAGTGCTGCGAGTGAATCAGGGAACCATCTACGCGTCGCTGGTGCGGTTGATGCAGAAAGGCTGGATCAGCGCCGAGTGGGGCGCGTCCGAGAACAATCGCAAGGCGAAGTTTTATTCGATTACCAAACGAGGCCGCAAACAACTTACCGCCGAGGCGGAGAACTGGGAACGCATTGCGGGCGTGATGGGGCGCGTTCTGCAACTTTCACAGAGGTAGAAGTGAACTTTCACTGGGATAACTTGAACTCCCGGCGCACTTCTTCCACGCTTCGCGTTCGGCCTGCCTCGCTGTCGGCCAAACCGGACTCGATGGCCTGGCGAACGTAAATCTCGTGCATGAGGTCGTCTCAGGTGGAAGTTTCGAGCAGTTGGTCTACCAGGCTGCGCGCTTCTTTTTTGACAGTAATCGGTGGCATGTGATGAATCTCCTACACCTACGATATACGCATTGCACCCCAGTTTCAGATGACCAGGGCGGCACGTTTGGCGCCGGCCTGACGCACTGTGCCGAGAGGTGGCTCTGATGTCCGATTTTTTTGATTGGTCGCGGATCTTAGTTTCTCGAATTCGAGGCTTGCTCACCCGCCGGCGCCTCGATGAAGATTTCCGGCAGGAGCTTCACTCCCATCTGGACTTGCTTATCAACGAGAACATCCGCCGGGGCATGACACCGGACGAAGCCCGCCGCGCGGCGCACGTGCATTTGGGGGGCGTAGCACAACTTCGCGAGACGAACCGCGAACTTCAGGGGCTGCCCTGGCTCGAGACGCTGACTCAGGACCTCCGTTACGCGCTCCGCGTGTTGCGCAAGAGTCCCGGTTTTGCGGCCGCCGCCGTGCTGGTGCTGGCCCTCGGCACAGGCGCGAGCGCAGGCATCTTCGCCTTTGCCGATGCGGCGCTCATCAAACCGCTGCCCTATCCGAATCCAGCCCGGCTGGTCGATGTAACCGGGAGGGTGGCACTCTTTCCGCGTGGCAATCTTTCCTACCCCGACTACCTCGATTGGAAAAGACTGAACACCGTCTTCACCGTTCTCGACGCATACACCGGAAATGGCTACCTCCTCAGGACTGCCAAGGGCACGCAGCCGGTGCCGGCCGGCAGTGTCAGCGCCGGGTTTTTCCGCACCCTGGGTGTTGCGCCGGCGCTGGGACGCGATTTCCATCCGGGCGAAGATTCGCCCGCAGCGCCTCAAAGCGTGATTCTCAGCTACGCGGCCTGGCAAAAGTGGTTCGGCGGAAGCAAAGACGTGATCGGCGAGACGGTTTCTCTCAGTGGCGTTCCGCACACGATCGTCGGAGTGCTGCCCGCGAGCTTCGAGTTTGCCCCTATCGGCCGAGCCGAACTCTGGACCACGCTTAGAACCTCCGACAGCGAATGTGTGCTCAGGAGAAGCTGCCACGATCTGTACGGAATAGCCCGGCTGAAGAACGGCGTATCGGTTCAGGCTGCACTGGCCGAGATGACGTCGATCGCGCAGGCGCTTGAGAAAGAGTATCCCGACTCCAATCGCGGCCAAGGCGCGAGTGTCTTGCCCCTCTCCGAAGTCATCGTGGGGCAGGTCAGGCCGATCATCCTGCTGTTGTTCGCTGGCGCCGGGCTGCTGCTGCTCATCGCCTGCGTCAACGTCACCAGCCTGCTGCTGGTGCGTTCCGAAAGCCGCCGCCGTGAGATCGCCGTGCGCAGGACGCTGGGGGCGTCGGAGCGGAGACTCGTTCGTCAATTCGCCACCGAAGGCGTCATTCTCGCAACGTTTGGCGGTTTGCTCGGCCTCATCGCCGCCGGGTGGCTGATGCGCGTGCTTACGGGGCTGATGTTCCCGGCCGACTTCATTGCCTATGTGCCATTCCTGCGTGGCCTGACCCTGAATGCTCACGTGACCGCATTCGCGTGCGCAGTCTCGTTCGCGGCCGCCGCGCTATTCACCCTGACTCCAAGCCTCCGCCTTTCGGGGTGGCGCCTGCGCGAGGGGCTCACCGAGGGCAGCCGCGGCTCGACCGGACTCCTGTGGCGGCGCCTGGGCTCGAATCTGGTCGTGGCGGAGCTGGCAATCGCGGTGGTGCTGCTGGCGGGAGGTGGCCTGCTCAGCAAGAGTCTCTATCGCCTTCTTCATGTGGAATTGGGATTTCAGCCCGACCACCTGGCAACCGTTGACGTGGCTCTGCCGCAGGTCGGATATGAGAAAGACGAACAGAAGGTTGCGCTCGGACGCGAAATTGTGAGGCGCGTCTCGGCTCTGCCCGGTGTGAAATCGGCCGCCCTGACGATGCAGCTGCCGGTGACTTTCAACGGCAATACCGATTGGATCCGCTTTGTGGGCCGGCCATACAACGGAGAGCACAACGAGGTAAACGAGCGTGACGTGAGCGCGGATTACTTCACGACCCTGCGGGCGCGACTCGTGCGCGGACGGTACTTCACCGACGCCGAGGATGGGTCAAAGCCCAACGTGGTCGTCATTAACGAGGCCTTGGCGCGGAAATACTTTCCCGGGCAGGACCCCATCGGTCAGAAGATCGGCGACACGCAATTGACGCCGAAGTCCCTCAAGGAAATCGTCGGTGTGGTCGACGACGTTCACGAGGCTGCGCTCGATTCCGACACGTTGCCCACCGAGTATCTTCCGATCAACCAGAGTACTGATTCTTATTTTTCCGTTATTGCCCGGACGTCGCAGACCCCCGAGTCTGTGTTGACGGAGCTCGTTGCCACTATTCATCAGATTGACCCCGGACTTGGCACGGTTGGCGAAACGAGCATGGAGCAGAGAATCTATAACTCGGGCGCGGCGTATGTGCACCGGTCATCGGCCTTCCTGATGGGGGGCTTCGCTGCCGTGGCGTTGCTGCTTGGCGTGATCGGCCTCTACGGCGTGATCGCCTACTCGGTCAGCCAGCGGACGCGCGAAATCGGCGTCCGGATGGCGCTCGGGGCCGAGCGAGGTTCTGTTTACCGCCTCGTCCTGGGCGAAGCAGGACGGCTGGCGGCGATCGGAATCGTAATCGGCCTGCTGTGCTCCGTGGCGGCATCCGCTCTGATGCGCAACCTGCTTTTCGGCACCGCCGCCGCAGACCCGTTGACGCTGATCGGCGTAGCGGTGACGCTCGCCGCGGCGGCATCTGCTGCCAGCTATATTCCCGCGCACCGGGCCACCCGGGTGGATCCGATGGTGGCGCTGCGTTGCGAGTGACGAGTGGGAGGTG
>JASHQD010000598.1 GCA_030037755.1 Terriglobia bacterium | reverse complement strand
CCGACACGAGCGGGCTTTTGCCGGAGGAGAACAAGCCCAGTGGGGCAAATCACGGCTCGGACCGCGCGCTCAGCAGATACAAGGCGGAGCGCCTCTGGTCTTTCCTCGGCCTTCAAGGTCGTAAATGCGCCACCGCGGTCACATTCTCACTCAGCGACCCCGAAGTTTGGGAAGGAGTGCTAGTGACCGATTGCTAGCTCGCAACATGTCTGCGAATGCCGTCCAGGAGCCATAGCGCCCTTCGATTGCTTAGAAGGTCCTCCAGAGAGCTAGCTCCGAGGTATGGAGCGCAAATCCACATTCTGCAAAAACAGAATAGAGCTTCTTCAGCCGAACCGTCCGGATGACTCCGGCCTGCGGCGAACTGGCGTGTCAGCTCCCGATCCAAGGCATCAGCCCGTTCGCTGAGCTGATCGCCCCAAGGGAGCCGGAAGATCTCCGCAGGATTGTACTTCTGAGCGAACGCTTGGAATGCTCTTGCATCCGAGTCTCTAGTTGGAATTTCTCCAAAGACCGGAAGCCCCATTTAACCCCTCGAGTCCCCTCAATAATACCAGCCCGGTCCCTGATCGCCAAGCGAGGCGAGGATGCCCGGATAATCGAGGTCGACGGTCAGGATCACACGCCCACCACCCGTTGCCCGCTTCAAGATTGCGGGGTCCCGGGACGAACGGAGCGTCAAGCAGCCTAGATTCCAAAAATCATAGCGATTATTCCTCATTACGTAGGGTTCCTCCGCAAAAACGGAGTCTCCCCGTTAACTCTCTCATAACACAGGCGCTGTTGTGCGTCAGAACGTGGTAAACTTGGTATGCAGCGTGCATCTCCAAGGCGTCGGGGAATTGTGTCCGGTGGCGACTCTATCCAATCCAGTAACCGCGTCACGGCCTTCGCTGAAGTTCAAGACGCTTCTCGCCACGATACTGAGTCTGGGGCTCGTAGTCTGCGGTTACTTCAGCATTCGCCAGCAGATTTCCTACAGGCTCCCGAGCGACGGCGTGGCGTGGGTGGACTCCGGTTCGGGTGTACGCGCGTGGCTGGTCACGCCGGGCAGCAGCGGTGCTCTTGCGGGGATCAAGCCCGGAGATGAACTCAAGGCTGTCGACGGTGAGCCGGTCGCGAGCGCGGCCGC
The DNA here is from genome assembly GCA_030037755.1 of Terriglobia bacterium. Classification (GTDB taxonomy): domain Bacteria; phylum Acidobacteriota; class Terriglobia; order UBA7540; family UBA7540; genus Gp13-AA77. The sequence continues at coordinate 2,830 of JASHQD010000598.1, read as the reverse complement.
TGCGGTGCGCGAGGTGTTCCAGAGCGGCATCGGCGCGCACCTGGCCTACGATCTCGAGCGCAACGGCCAGGCTTTCGAGGCAACCGTCACTGTCGAGCGGGAGCGTCATCCCGGCTCGCCGCGCCGATACCTCGATGTGGTCGGCGTGATCTATCTGTTTGTCGGCGGATTCATTCTGTTCCGGCGTTGGAGCGCCACAAAGAGCCTGCACTTTTACTTTTTCTGTCTCTCGTCGTTCGTCCTGTTCGTTTTCCACTACACCGGCAAGCTGAATTCGTTCGATCAAATGGTTTACTGGCTGAACGTGGCGGCCACGCTGCTCCAGCCTGCGATCTTCCTGCATTTCTGCCTGACGTTTCCCAAGCCGGTCGGCATTCTGCGCCACCGGCGGTGGCTGGCGTCGCTGCTTTATGTGCCCGCCCTCGTTCTGGGCGCCTTTCACGTGCTCGCGATGGCGGGAGCCTGGGGCGATGTGCGCTCGGCATTGTGGCTGGCGGATCGCGTGGAGTCGATCTATCTCGCCGGACTCTTCATTCTCGGCGGCGCGGTGCTCGAGCACTCCTATCGCACCAGCCGGATGCCGCTGCGCAAACAGCAACTGAAGTGGGTGACGCGCGGAACCTACGTCGCCGTGGTTCCGTACGCGTTCCTCTACGCCCTGCCGTACTTCCTCGGCATCGTGCCCGCGACCTGGATGCAACTGTCGGCGCTCACGCTGATCTTCCTGCCGATTACGTTCGGCTACGCCCTGGTGCGCTACCGGCTGATGGACGTCGACATTATTTTCCGGCGCGGCATGGCCTATACGCTGGCGACAGCGGTGATCGTGGGGCTTTACTTCGCGCTGATCGGTCTGTTCGCGGATTACTTCCGCAGCCAGGTGCGCGACCTTGGACGCGGCGGATGGATTGTGGCGCTGATGGTGACGGCGATCCTGTTCCAGCCGTTTGTGAACTGGATTCAGGCCCGGCTGGACCGATTCTTCAATCCTGAGCGCTACGACTACCGGCGGACGCTGCTGGAATTCGCCCGCGAGCTGACGGCGGAGCTGCGTGTTGACCGGCTGGTCGAGCAGGTGGCGCAGCGGTTGTCCGAAACCCTGGCGGTGGAGCGTGTGGCGGTGATCCTCGCGCCCGCGGATGCGCCTCCGAACGACGGCGCATTTACGCGCAGCCTGTCGCTGGCCGCGGCGCGCGGATTCCGTCCGCCGCAGGCGCCCGACTGGAGTTTTCTCGATCCCGGCCGTCCGGAATTGGAAAAGGGTTACTTGTTCTTCGAAAACGTCCGGCGCGTTCCGGGCACTTCGCCGGCAGCCGCGTCCACGATTGAAGAACTCGATCTTCATTACTACCTGCCGTTCAGGATCAAGGGCCGGACGCTCGGCTACCTCGGGCTCGGCAAGACGCGTCAAGGGGATTATCTGTCGAGTGAAGACGTCGACCTGCTCAAGACCATGGCGAGCTACGTGAGCATCGCGCTCGAGAATGCCGGGCTCTATGGGTCGCTCGAGCGCCATGCGGAAGAGCAACGCGCACTGCACGATTTCAGCGAAAGCATCATTGAATCGATCAGTGCCGGCGTGCTCTCCATCGACCTCGAAGGCCGCATTGGATCCTGGAACTCCGCGCTCGAAAAGCTTTATGGACTCTCCCGCGCCGAAGCGGTTGGCAAGCGGCTCGATGAGGTCCTGCCGCCGGAGTTGCTGGTCGAGTTGCCGGCGCGCGCGGATGCTGCCGAATCGCGGTCGCTTTACAAATTCCGTTTGGCGGCGCCGGGCGGCCGTGAAGTCGTGGCCAATATTTCCGCGACGCCGCTGGTTGATCAGGCCGGCAAAGTGATCGGCCGCCTGGTGATTTTCAACGATCTGACGGAGCGGGTGAGCCTGGAAGATCAGCTCGTGCAGGCGGAGAAGCTTTCCTCGATCGGGCTGCTGGCCGCCGGCGTGGCGCACGAGGTGAACACGCCGCTGGCCGTGATTGCGTCGCAGGGACAGATGCTGCTGCGCCAGCTGCAACCCGAAGACGCGCAGGCCAGGACGCTCGAACGAATCGTGAAGCAGGCGTTCCGCGCCTCCGACATCGTCAACAGCCTGCTGAAATTTTCGCGGGTCAGCGGCAGCGAATTCAGCGAATTAGACATCAATAGAGTTATCCAGGAAACTCTGGCGCTTCTCGAGCCCATGCTGAAGGCTTCCAAGGTTTCGCTGAATCTGCAGCTTGCCCCCGAACTGCCGCACGTCTGGGGAAATTCCGGCAAGTTGCAGCAGGTGTTCATGAATCTGCTGGTGAACGCGCGCGACGCCATGCCGAAGGGCGGCGAATTGACCGTCGCCACCGAGCGGGAAAACGGCTCGGTGCGCGTGGAAGTCTGCGACACGGGCGTGGGCATCGCTCCGGATCATCTGGGCAAGATTTTCGACCCGTTCTTCACCACCAAGGCCAAAAGCCGCGGTACGGGCCTGGGCCTCGCGGTGAGTTACGGAATCATTCGCGAACACTCGGGCAACGTCGAGGTGGAAAGCCGTCCGGGCTACGGCAGCACCTTTCGCCTGGAATTCCCCGCATTGAGGAAAACTGCCGCACATGCCGTCTAAGGGCTCCATTCTGATCATTGACGACGAGCAGGACGTCCGCGAAAGTCTCGAGGAGCTGCTCGGTTCCGAAGGCTACGCGCTCGATTCCGCCGGTACGGCCGAGGACGGCATCAAGCAGGCGGGCGAGCGGCCTTTCGATCTCGCTCTGGTGGACGTCAATCTGCCCGATTCGAGCGGCATCGAGGTCCTCAAGGTCCTGAAGCGCGAGAGCCCCGACACCGGCGTCATCATGATCAC
>JASHQD010000597.1 GCA_030037755.1 Terriglobia bacterium | reverse complement strand
AGCCGGCGCGAAACTCGGTGGCCGCGCGCGCGAACGTCCATAGTCGCACGCGTTCGCGATCAAGGCCAAGCAGGTCTGCCATACGGACGAGCAACCCCTCAGGATCGGAAAGCAGGCGAGAGCAGTTGAACAAATGCTGGGTGAGGTCGTACGCGGGATCGCCGATAAACGGTTTCGGATCGATGATGAGCCAGGGTTCCCGCTCCGAGCGCAAAACGTTGCCCGCATGAAGGTCGGTCGCCAGCAGCATTTCAACCGAACCTGTACGCGGCAGCTCCTCGAACAAGCGCAAGCCTTCGCGGACGAGTCCGGAATCCGGCCAGTGCTCCGGGGCAGCGCGAACTTCGGCGCTCCAATAGTCCAGCATCGCGGACAGCGGACGAAAGGGGTGCGGCACAGGCGGCATTCGCCATAGGCGCCGCAGCAGTCCGGCGATGACCACATCCTGCTCGGGCTCGGGTAGCGCCCTCAGTGGAGTGCCTGGCACCGAGCGCTCGATCAGCATCGCGTTGAGGTCGTCGTCCGCCTCCAGCAACCGGATGGTCGGATTTCCGTTCCAGAATCGCAGGCCTTGAATCTCGTGCGCGCCTTCCATGTGCGGCATGCCCAGCTTGAGAATCGCTGAGGTTCCGTCCGGACGAGTGGCGAGAGCGACCCAAGCGCACATGCCGCCGCTGTCGAAAGGATCGCCAACAGTTATCGACCAGCGGCGCTCCAGTTCTACGAGGGTGGCAGGCAGCCGGTCGAGCCAGGCGGTGCGCTCCTGGGTCTTGGAACAAGACGCTTGCAACTGCCGCGGGATCTTCAATTCCGGCACCTCAACGTGGCCGACCAGCGGCTCTGCCGCCTCCCTTGCGGAAAGGCTCTCAGCCTTTCCGCGCGCCAGAATAGAGGGTTAGAATCAATAAAACAAGAGCACGGGAGTCTCCTCTCGGTTCTCGAAGGTGACGCTATGAGGGCAAATGCGGTGCTGGCGGCAGTCTTGATGTCGAGCATAGGCATGTGTGCATGCGGCGGCAGCGGAAATAACGTCAGCAGTGGAAGTGGCGGAGGCGCGAGTCTGGTTGCAGCGCCGGCCGTATCAACTACCGCCGGGCAGAACGGCGCCGTAATCGTCAGCCTTGCTTCCACGACAGCGGGGGCTGCGATCTACTACACTGTCGACGGGAGTATGCCGAGTTCGTCTTCCGAGCAGTACCAGGCACCCTTTCTGGTGGCATCGAATCTGACGGTCAAGGCGATTGCCACCGCCGGGGGAACGTCCAGCGCGGTCACGACCCAGACCTTCTCACCGAATATCCCAGCAGGAGCGCTGGTCTGGAGCGACGAGTTTTCGAATTCCACGGGCACGCCCGCGCAGCCCAATCCCGCGATCTGGACGTACGACACCGGGAACAGCGGATTTGGCAACCAGGAACTCGAGACCTACTGCGCATGGGGTTCATCGGCCTCGCCATGCAGCGCCGTGAATCCCAGCGAGTATGTGGGTTCCTATCCCGGAACGGATGGCGTCCTGTATATCGTGGCGCAGCAACCGTCGTCCGGTGTGTACACATCGGCGCGCTTGAAAACGCAGGGCCTGTTCAGCTTTCAGTACGGGCGGCTTGAATTTCGCGCTCTCGTCCCGGAGGCTCAGGGTTTTTGGCCTGCGGCGTGGCTGCTGGGTAACAACATCGCCACGGTGAACTGGCCCGCATGCGGCGAGCAGGACGTGTTGGAACGAGTCGACGCGGCCGCGTCACCCGATTGGAACGACGGCTCCATTCACGGGACGGGCTTCACGGGTGGGACGGGACTGGGCACCATGTACTATTTCCCCGACAACGAAACCGCGGCCGAGTGGCATACCTATGGCATGATCTGGAAGCCCGGAAGCGTGCAATATTACGTCGATGATCCGGTCAACAACATCTACGCAACCTACACGCCTTCGAGCCTTACTCCCCTCAACGACGGAGCGGTCTGGCCATTCGATACCGGGCAGAGCAACTTCATCATTCTCAACCTGGCGATCGGCGGGGATTGGCCCGGACCGCCCGACTCGTCCACTCCATTTCCCTCGGAGATGCTGGTCGACTACGTGCGGATCTATACCAACTAATTCTGGTGGATGCTGCGATTCAGACTCCAGTCCAATTGGTCCAGCTTGGAGCCGCGGCAAGCTGGTTTACAAGAGTAAGTGGGTTGCCACCGGCGGCCCCGAGAAAACCTATTCGCCTTCCATCAATGCCCGCAACGATTGCGTGACAGCCCCCGCGACCTCGGGTCCGGCCGAGTTCACTTCGCCGTACCAGTGGCTCTTCCGATTCTGCAGCCACGGCGGCTTGCTGTCCCACTCGCACTTGGGAATGATGTAGCCGAGTTCGTCGTTGGCGAGGCCAAAGATCATGGGGAACGGGCTGCGCATGCCGGCCCGGACGGTCGGCTCAAAGGGCGCGTCGGGATAATCTGCGCCGGGATAACGGGTGATACCACCGTTGACCAGTTCCGGATAGATTTCGCCCGGCACGGTGGCGATCTCCGCCAGCAGCTTCCCGCCGCCGCGGAATTGGATGTAATCGACTTCAGTCTGCAGATCGTGGCCGGTGGCGTAGGGGACTTTGCCGCCGAATTGGGGCATGTCGCGCTGCTCGACGGTAGGATCGGGCTTGCCGTTCGTCCACAAGCCCTTGCGACCGCGGAAGACGCCGAGCGCGCCGCCCACGCGGAATCCGTCGTTTTCGATGGGCGCGAAGATTACCTTCTGCCGGATCACGATCGAGTCTACGGGCGCTTCGACTCCGGCGCCGCCCTTGCGATCCACGGCCCGCATCGCCAGCTCGCCCACCGTGTCGCCGAAAAGCTCGGCCTTCCGCCACGTCGCGTCCCTCGCCACTTCGCCCGTATCGGGATCGAGCAACGAGACCTGGTCGCCGAGCGTCGAAAGCAGCCCGCCGATCGAGCCGTTAAAGAAGAGCGCCGTGCCGCCGCCATGCTGTTCGACATATTCGCGCAGCCAGTGCGGATAATCCGCCGTGATCAGCGTATTTTTGCTGTCGAGAGTCTCGGGATGATCGCTCCAGTTGACGAGCGTGGCGATCGTCGCGCCATCCGTAGCTGTGAACTGCATGACGAACAAGTGCGGATCCTTCACGTACGGCGGGCGCGAATCGTCCTGCAGCAGCGCCAGCAGCGGATGATCGTCCCGGCCGAGCACGACTCGCGCGGGCTTGAGCGACTGCAGCGCCTGGATGGCCGTCGTGGCGATGCGGTCGTCGAGCGTGTCCATGTATGCCGGATCGATGCCGCTCTGCAGCGGTGACGGTCCCCACAAGCCCATCGTGTCCGGACCTTCGTGGTCGTGCGCCGAGGCGACGATCAATTGGGTCACGTCCGGACGCTGCGCCTTCACCTGGGCACGCACTTTCAGCACGTCGTCGTAGAAGAATCCGATCAGGTCCACGCCGCACATCACCAGCTTGTCGGTGCCGGCGCTGAGAGCGAGACAGCGCACCCAGAGATCGTCATGGACGCCGCTTGCCACGCGATTGTTACCGAATCCCGCCATATAGACTTTCGCCGCGGTGACGTCCGGCGTGATGGTGGTTTTGGCGACGCCGGCCTCTAATCCGGCAGCCGCAACGCGAGCCGCGGCGGCGAGAACGAGTATTGGAAATGCGGGCGTACGAAGAGAAAGGCGCACGGTGGATCCCCCTCAACCACACTATTCCTGTAGCAGTCCGGCGCGCGAGCCGGTTACTCTTCCGGCGGGTTCAGCACATACCGGTTGCGGCGCACAAAATCGCTGACCGCGGCAATATCCTGCGAGCCGCAGACCACCCAGCGGCAGATCGTCTCGGCATTGGCCAGCTTCACCCGGACGTTCGGGTCGCGCGCGAGATCCATCACCATCTGGCGCGCTTCCTTCTTACGGTCCAACTCCCAAAGATCGATCGCCTGCAGCGCGAGCACTTCGAGCGAATCCGGCCGATCCTGAAGGGCGAGAGCACATTCCGCGAGCGACTGTTCGTACTGCCGCTGCTTGAAGAAAGAGAGGGCCATGATGCGATGACCCTCCGGCGATTTCGGGTCGGCTGTGAGCATGGCCTGCGCATCGGCCTGCGCGCCCTGCACGTCGCCGTGGCGGAAGCGATCGAGAGCCAGTTGCTCGCGCGCCGGCATGTAGTCAGGTTGCAGCTTGATGACCTCGTCGAGCAACTCGCGCGCCGGCCCCGATTCGCCGGCGTCGAGAAGGATCAGCGAGAGCTGGTAGCGGCTGGGCCAGTCGTGACTGTCGAGCGCGTCGGCCTTCTCGAGCAGCGGACGAGCCTGCGCCACGTGCCCGGTGGCCGCCAGAAGCTGCCCCTCGGCGGCGTATCCTGCGCCCGCGCCAGGCGCGAGTTTCATCACCTGCTGGAATTCATCTTGGGCTTTGTCGAGATGATGGTCGCCCCAGTCCAGTCGTCCCAGCTCGAGATGCGCGGCGGCGTTCGACGGGTCGAGAGCCAGCGCGTCGTTGAACTGGTCTTCGGCTTTTTTCTCCTGGCCTTCGTCGTAGTAAGCGCGACCGAGTTGGACCGCGGCGGCCGATTTTTCCGCCGGACTCTTGGCGTCGGCAAGCGCGGATTGGGCCTTGGCCACGGCTTCTTCCTGCGCCTTCGTCGGCGCGCCGTTTTGCGCGCGGGCCACGCCCGCTCCACAAGCAATGAGGAGACAAGCCGGAAAAACGAGAAGGATCGAGTCTGGAAACCATACCGGGGACCTTTGCGCGCGTCTCACGGCGCCTCCCGAATCTGTGAAGGATCCTTCACGACGATCTCAGGCTGGTCGTGATAGATCTGAATCCGGCCGCGCAACTCGACTTGACGCCCCTGGAGAGCATTCACATCGCCGAACTTCGAACGATCGGAAGCGAAGATGATGCTGGTGAAGGGGCATGCGCGGTAGTCCTGGCAGAAATCGAGGAAGGTGTTCCCGGCTTTCGACGTAAAGACGCGCAGGATGCGCCCGGTGACGCAGCTCTCTTCGTTGGCGTGGGAGCCGGCCTGCTGGATATCGACGCAAGCGCCGCTTGCGGGCGGACGCGCCTCCGACAACGCGCGCCGCATTCCGATGCGGTAGGCGAACAGCGCGATGAGCACGATCAGCGCGACCAGCGCGGATCCGGCAATCGACTTGTCACGGCGCGTCATCATCAAAACCCGATCAAACTCTATCGCAAAGCGGTGGCATTGTCACCGCTCCCAGCACACCGGGCGCCACTAACCGTCCTCTCGGGCTAAACTGGTCTTTAGTTCAAACCGTTCTCGGGAGGAACAAGCTAATGGCAGAGACTCCATCAACCATGCTCGCGACCGGCACCGTGGCGCCGCCTTTCCGCCTGTCCGACACGCAAGGCAAGCAGATAGCGCTTGACGATCTCAAGGACGCGCCCGCGCTGCTGGTGGCGTTCATCTGCAATCACTGCCCGTACGTGAAGCATGTACGCGCCAAGTTCGCCGAAGTCGCCCGCGACTACCAATCGCGCGGCGTGGGCGTGGTGGCCATCAGCTCGAACGACGCCGAATCGTATCCCGACGACAGTCCCAAAGCGATGGCCGAAGAAGTGAAGCGCGCGGGCTACACCTTCCCGTACCTGTACGACGAGACTCAGGACGTCGCCAAGGCTTATCAGGCGGCCTGCACGCCGGACTTCTTTCTCTTCGATCGCGACCGGCGGTTGGTCTATCGCGGCCAGTTCGACGACAGCCGTCCCGGCAATGGAAAGCCCGTCACGGGGCACGATCTGACCGCTGCTGTGAACGCCGTCCTCGCGGGCAAGCCGGTGCCGGGCGAGCAGCGGCCCAGCGTCGGGTGCAACATCAAATGGAAGCGCGGCAACGAGCCGGACTATTTCGCTCGTCGCTGACCCGGCCCAACGAGCCTTAGTTGTTCGTAGATCGAGATCGTAGTTCGTAGATCGTGGACCCAAGAATCTTTAAGGTCCAGGAGCCACGAACTGCGATCTACGATCTAAGATCTCATGCACAATTCACCATTCACAATTCAGAGTCCGTACCGTTCCTCGGCCTCGCGCCGACCTCGTGGCTGAGGTAAATCCGTTTCACGATGTCCTCGATCGGCTCCTCTTGGACGAAGATGTCCTGAACTTCAAGCGTATTGACCAGGTTGCGGATCACTTCGGCCGTGGAGTGCAGGTTGCGATCGAAGCGCATGATGTAGGTCAGCTCGTCGACGCGTTCGCAGGCGATCCCGTTGGTCGCCACCGTCGCCAGGCGCGGCACCTGGGAGCGATCTTTGAGAAAGAACTTCACCTGGTTGTACTCCGCCAGGCGGTCCTTCATCTCGGCCAGTGGACCGTCGAACAACACCTTGCCTTTGTCGATGACGATGATCCGCCGGCACAATTCCTCGATATCGGCAAGGTCGTGCGTGGTCAGCAGCACCGTGGTGCGATGGATGCGGTTCACTTCTTTCAGAAACTCGCGGATGCGGTCCTTGGCCACCACGTCGAGGCCGATCGTGGGCTCGTCGAGAAACAGCAGCGGCGGATTGTGCAGCAGCGAGGCCGCCAGATCGCAGCGCATGCGCTCGCCGAGGCTCAACTTGCGCACGGGAGTGTGCAGGTAGTCCTGCACATTGAGGATTTCCGAAAAAAGGCCCAGGCGGTTGCGATAGTCCTCGTCGGAGATTTCGTAAATCTCCTTGAGCAATCGGAAGGATTCCACGACCGCGATGTCCCACCAGAGTTGCGTCCGCTGGCCAAACACCACGCCCAGGTGACGCGTGTAGTGCCGGCGGTCGCGGTAAGGGACGAAACCGTTCGACACCAGCCGGCCGCTGGTTGGCACGAGAATGCCGGTCAGCATTTTAATGGTTGTCGATTTTCCCGCGCCGTTGGCGCCGATATAACCCACCATCTCGCCCGGCTCGATCGAAAATGAGATATGGTCCACAGCCTGAATCGTCACGTACTCGCGCACGAACAGGTTCTGCAATGCGCCCCAGACGCCTTCGCGACGGCGGAAGCTGCGGAATTCCTTGGTGAGATCCTCGACTTGGACGATCGGCGTCATGCTGGACAAGCGGCGGACGACGGCAGCGCGACCGCGTCCTACATTGTAATAGACTCCACCGGGACGGGTAGGATGCGACGTCTACGCGCTAGCGTCAACGACCGCCAACTGCCTCCTGATTTGCACCCGGCCGCCGAAACCGGATAGGCTGAAGTTCGTTCGTTTGCGATCTGGGGCGCGGCTGAGGCCGTGCCCTTGACGCATCCCGGCTGAAGCGTGCCCTTGATGAATCGCGCGTGACCTCATGGAGTGCCGATGAAACTCCCAGGAAGCCTTCTGAAAAGCACGATCATCGCCGGACTCGGCGGATTGCTGTTCGGCTTCGATACCGCCGTGATCTCGGGCACCACGCAGGCCCTGACCCAGGTCTACAGTCTCACGCCCCGTCTGCTTGGGATCACGGTGGCAAGCGCGCTCGCCGGCACGGTGATCGGCGCCATGTTCGCCGGCGTCCCCGGCGACCGGTTGGGCCGTCGCGACAGCCTGCGCTGGATGGCCGTGTTCTACCTCGTCTCCGCTCTGGGATCGGCGCTGGCGTGGAACTGGGACGTGCTGCTCGTGGCCCGCTTCATCGGCGGACTCGGCATCGGCGGATCGTCCGTGCTGGCGCCGATGTATATCGCCGAAATCGCTCCCGCGCAATGGCGTGGCCGACTGGTGGGATTCTTCCAATTCAGCGTGGTGTTCGGCATCCTGCTCGCCTACTTCTCGAATTACGTGGTCGGACTGGCCTCGCTCGGCGCTGATGAGTGGCGCTGGAAGTTCGGCGTGGCGGCGGCGCCGGCAGCGATCTTCCTGGCGCTGCTTTTCACGATTCCGCGCAGCCCCAGGTGGCTCGCGAAGAAGGGCCGGATTGACGAAGCCCGCAGCGTGCTGCAACTCACCGGCGATCCGGACTCCGAGCACGATCTTCAGGAGATTATCGAATCGCTCAAAGAAGGCGAAAATGGCGGCGGTTCCGAGCGCCTCTTCACCTGGAAGTATCGCATGCCGATCTTTCTCGCGGTCAGCATCGGGATGTTCAACCAGTTGGAAGGCATCAACGCCATTCTCTACTACCTGAACGACATTTTCGCGAAGGCTGGATTCGGCAAAGTGTCAGGCGACCTGCAGGCGGTCGCCGTCGGCGCAACGAACCTCGTGTTCACCATGATCGCCATGTCGCTCATCGACAAGGCCGGGCGCAAGACGCTGCTGCTGATCGGCGCGGTCGGCAACGCGCTGTGCCTCGCCGGCGTTTCCTTCATCTTCGCGGCGAATCGCGACCAGCACCTGCTGATCTGGCTGCTGATCGCCTACATCGCCTGCTTTGCCTTCGCGCAGGGCGCGGTGATCTGGGTCTATATCGGCGAGGTTTTTCCGACCCAGGTTCGCGCCAAGGGGCAGAGTCTGGGCAGCTTCTCGCATTGGATCATGAACTTCGCCATTTCCCTGGTCTTTCCGGTGATGGCGGCGCGTTCCGGCGCCTGGCCGTTTATGTTCTTTACGGCGGTCACGATTCTTCAGTTCTTCGTGGTGCTTTTCGTTTACCCGGAGACGAAAGGGATTACCCTCGAGGAGATGCAACACCGGCTGGGAATTGCGCCGGCTCATCCTGAAAAGAATTGAGCAGGGAAAGACCGGGCACCCAATCGAAGTCCTTCGTGTTGCGCAGCGAAGGGCTGAAATGCCCGTTCATGAAGTGGGACACGTCAGGCTGCGGCGCCAATTTCGCGCTGTTTCAGCTTCTTCTGCTTGAGAATCCTGAAGACATGAATATCCGATCTGGGCGCGAGCCAGCAGCCGGTCAGCGTTCTCGATGCCGAGGTCGGCAAAGACATTGCCGGAGCCCGTTTCGAACTCAATGGGTCGTTTCTTCCTTCTGTCCATGCTCGAGCTCCCGCGCTTGGGCAGCACGCTGAAATTCAATTCCTCGCGCTGTGGCAAAATAGAACGCGATGCCCGGCGGCTACAGCAAGCTCGACTTCCCCGACCATTTTGACGGCGAGCGCTTCTACAATCCCGGCGCTCCGCAGGCACGAGGCTTGCGCGACGTGCTTCGGTGGAAGCTGACCAGCCGTCCGGAGCGGTCGCCTCGCTTTGTTCCGGATGTGGAGCCGTCAATCGCGCCCCGCAGCGTAGACGGCCGCGGCGCGGACGGCGCCACGTTGCGAATCACTCTGGTCAACCACTCCACTGTGCTCATTCAGCAGCGCGGCGTGAACATTCTGACCGACCCGATCTGGTCCGAACGAGCGAGCCCCGTAAGCTGGGCCGGTCCGCGCCGCCGGAGAAAACCCGGCGTGGCCTGGGAGAACCTGCCGCCGATCGACGTGGTGCTCGTCAGCCACAATCATTACGATCACCTCGATCTCGATACGATACGGCGCCTCGCGGCTCGCGGCGGTTCGAGATTTGTGGTTCCACTGGGCGTGGGCCGGCTGCTGCGCTCCGAGAATATCGGGCCGGTCGACGAGATGGATTGGGGCGACGCCTTGCCGTTTCCGCGTCGTGAAAATGCGGCGGGCTTCACCGTGCACTCGGTCCCGGCCCTGCACTTTTCCAGCCGCCGGTTTGCGGATTGGAACCGGACCTTGTGGTGCGGATACGTTATCGAGTGTGGGGAGCGGCTGGTCTATTTTGCCGCGGACACGGCGTTCGGACGCCACTTCGCCGACATTCGCGAAAAGTTCGGACCGCCGCACGTCGCCTTACTGCCGATCGGAGCCTACAAGCCTCGCTGGTTCATGGCCGCGGTGCACATGGGGCCCGACGACGCGGTCCGAGCCCATGAGATCCTCGGCGCGAAGACCAGCATCGCCATCCACCATGGTACGTTCCAACTCGCCGACGACGGCATCGACACGCCAGAGAGAGAACTTGCCGCTTGCGCGCCGCGCGACTCGTTCCTGATCCTGAACAACGGGGAATTTGTCGAGTTCGGATAACGGGATTGAGTCATTGACTCATCGGCTCATGGAGCCATTGACCCAATAATTGCGCCGTGACCCGGTGAGCCGATGACACGATTCACACAATGACCCGATCATCCAACTGAGACGGGTCTGCGGAGCACGAATCGGAGGCTGGTCTCCGACGGCAGCACGATGTTCTTTCGTCCGGTGACGAAGGCTGTCACGGTGCCGCCGCCTGCACCCACGCCGGCGCCGATCGCCGCACCGACGCCTCCCCCTGCGGCCAGGCCTACGAGAGATCCGCCGGCGCTGCCGCCGCCGATCCATGCCAGATCGCGCTTCTTATGCGACGCACCGCGCCAGTTGCGGTGTGAGGCGACAATCCTATAGTATTGTCCGCCTGCTTCGACCGAGGTCAAAGTCACAGACAGCTCCGCCGGACCCTTGAGGCGTCCGGAACGCTTGGCGTACAGGACGCGACCCCTGACGTTCGCTCCTCGCGGCACCACCACCGTGTCACCCACAACGATGGGCGCGTCGAGGGTGGCCTCGAATCTCTGGCCGCTCACACTGCGGGCCGACCCGAGCGATTGCGTCAGGCGAATGTCGATCGGAGTCCCGGCGGGAATCACCACTTGGGGCGGCTGGTTCTGAGCCTGGTCGCCGGCAGTCTGGGCGGGGGCCTGAGCAGCCTGGTCAGCCTGAGCGGTCTGGTTGGTCTGGGCCGTCTGGCTGTTCCGATCATCCTGCGCCGGAGCAGCGGTACCCGCCTGCGCTGTCCCTGCTGTGGCGGTGGTTGGAGATGGTTGGCTGCCGGCAGCAGTGGTTGCCCCGCTGGCGGCCGGAACTTGGGGCGCGTTAGCATCGGAAGGTTGTGCCTGAGGGGACTGCGCTTGATCGCT
>JASHQD010000596.1 GCA_030037755.1 Terriglobia bacterium | reverse complement strand
AATCGTGAAGCCGGGCCCGGCGCGCAATTCGGCTTCGAGCGCGAATCCGCCGGCGAATCGCTTGCGGATGCGAACGTCGAGTGCGGCGTCGTTTGCCACTATCGGTGCAGCGGCCATACGGCCCAGATCCTCCTGTTGAGCGCGTACGTGACCGAGAGCGTCACAAACGAAAACCCCAGCAGCATGAGCGCGGTATGGTTCGCCCCCACGAAGTTCAGGTCCTGGACCTGATCGAAAACGGCAATCGAGATCGTTTGTGTTGCGCCCGGGATGTTGCCGCCGACCATGAGCACAACGCCGAACTCGCCCAGCGTGTGCGCGAAGCTGAGGATAACTCCGGTTAGTACGCCGCCCGCCGATAGCGGCAGGATCACGCGCAAGAACGTGCGCCAGCGCGAGGCGCCCAGAATCGAGGAGGCGTTGATCAGGCTGGGATCGACAAGGGCGAAGGCGGCCGCAGTAGGTTGTACCGCAAAAGGCAGGCTATAGATGATCGACGCCAGGACGAGTCCTTCGAAGGTGAAGGGCAGACCGTGTCCGGACCACGATTCATACCAGCGTCCGAACGGGCTGCGCGGTCCGATCGCCACCAACACGTAAAATCCAAGCACGGTTGGCGGCAGCACCAGCGGCAGCGCCACCACGGCCTCGACCAGGAATTTCCAGCGCCAGCGTGAGAACGTGACCCAGTACGCGATGGGAATCCCGACGACGACCAGCAGCGCCGCCACGGTGATTGCGAGGCGCAAGCTGAGTGCCAAGGCAGGCCAGTTCATGGGGCTGTAGCGGCGGTGTCCTCACCGCCGGGCGCCTCCGCGGGTACGAAGCCGTAGCTGCGCATCAGATCGGTAATCTCGGGCCGTCGCATGAAGTCGAGCAGCCGCCGGGCGGCCTCTTTATTCTGCAACGATTTCAGGATCACGGCGGCCTGGTCGATCGGCGGATAGCTCGCGTCCGGTATCTCGAAGAATTTGCCTTGATCTTTCATGGTCGGCGACAGAGCCAGGGACAGCGCCACGATCCCCACATCGGCGCTGCCGGAAACCACAAACTGCGCCGTCTGCGAAATGTTCTCGCCCAGCACCAGCTTATCGCGCACTTTATCGTATACGCCATCGTGCTGCAAAGCGGCAACCGCGGCGCGTCCGTAGGGAGCGTGCTCGGGATTGGCGATCGCGATCTTATGCACGCCAGGATCGAGCAGGACGCTCAACCCACGATTCACGTCGGCGCTCGACGTTTTCGGCGCCCAAGCACGATCTTGCCGCGCGCGTAGCGCTGGAGCGTCCCGGGCTCGATCAACCCGGCTTGTTCGAGTTGCTGCGGGTAGCGGAGGTCGGCGGAGAAGAGAACGTCGAAGGGCGCGCCGTTCTGAATCTGGGCGAAGAACTTGCCGCTGGAGCCGAAGGTCAGCTTGAGCGCGATGCCGGTTTCCTTCTGGAAGCGCGCGGCAATGTCCTGGAAGACGAATGTGAGATCGGCGGCCGCGGCTACCGTGAGCTGCTGACCGATCACTGGCCCTGGCGCGGGGGCCGTGCGATGCGGAACGCCAAGCAGTAGCGCGATCAGTAGAATCTGGATGGACACAGGGACAATATACAGTTTTACGTCGAGGCTTACCAATGTAAATCGTATTAAAGGCCAGCGGTCTTCGCTTTCCGCCGAGTCTGTCGCGCCCGTCTTTCAGATGTCCAACGCGACTCTCAACGCCTGCGCAGACGCAACAGCTTCTCGTGCGGGAGGCTGCCGACGAAGTTGGTGAGCCGGCTCTTGGGCACGCTGACCAAGCCGTCGCACCTAATCCAGCTGATTGTCCGAGCGACTGGTAGGCAAGCACATCCTCCATTTCGGCGTTCAGTTCGTCGGCAAAACGAGTGATTTTCTCCGCGTCGCGAGCGTTGGCGGCAGCGCGTGCACGGTGGGACAGATACCCGCGCAGGACATCGTCAATCAGCGCGGATCGGGAACGCTTTTTTCCAGCTACGTGGTCGATGCCTCAAACAACGTCGCGGGACAACGTCAGGGAGGTCTTCATCTTGCTTTTCATACCACCATTGTACTACCTCGCTAAGCCGGCAGTCGCGGATGGCGGCCGCGTCCGCCTGGGCTGAATAGCCCCACGCTTCAGGGTACCCTGAGACGCCCTTCCTATCCTGAACGAAGCACGTCATCTTGAGCGCAGCGAAGGATCTCGGTATTTCTTTGAAAAGACCTTGCGGGGATCCTTCGCTTCGCCCAGGATGACGTTCATTCATCGAGGATGAGGGGCATTTCCTCATTCTTCACGGATTGTTGTGCCGTAGGCTACAGGCATTCATCCGCTGCGTGGCCGCAGGGACGGCCAAGCGCCGATTCTACTTGACAATCAGCCCGGACACGGTCTAACATGTAAATATATAAGTAGGCTACTGTAAACACGGTCGGTATCGCGCAGCACAAGGCGTGCGCCGTCGTTTGCTCCAGCCTCATCATTCGCCCCCCGGCAATTGGAGGGAGCGGTGTCTTCGAACCACGAGCCTGTCGATATCCTGAAAAACGCACTGGCCGATCAATCCCCTGAAAGCCCTGATCCGGCCTCACCTCATCACCCGTCAAACTCCTCGCCAGCCGGGCTCCAAGAACAGGCAACGCGAAGCGGACCTGCTGGAACAACCGCTGCCGCACTGTCAACTGCCCACAACCATCGGTCAAGCACGGACGCGAGAGAACACAAGCGTGCGGTCGGTTTGATTCGCAGGCCCCCGACCGAGGCGATGGTGGAAGCGAATCGCGCCAACAGCCTGAAGTGCACCGGGCCGGTCACCGACGTGGGCAAGGTGAACGTGCGCCTGAACGCCCTGAAGCACGGCATCACGGCATTCCTCGGAGGAATGGCGCGGCCGGAGCTGGGCGAGACGTCGAGGGAACTGCACGGCATCCGCGAGGAACTCGAGGCGTGTTTCCGCCCCGCCGATCGCTTCGAGGTGCTGCTCGTGGATCAGATGGTGGACAACCGCTGGCGACGGCGCCGGCTCTTGCGGGCGGAGTCCAGCGTGCTAGCCGCGCAGAGTATCCAGTTTGAGCTCGACTACGGGCTGAAGTTGGCGAGCGAGGGCCGGTCGCCCGAGTCGACTGGCGAGGCGCGGCTGGCGGCCGCCTCCGGGCTCGTGGCGCTTCCGGACTCGCCGGCGAAGTTCAACCTCATCCTGCAGTTTCTGAAGGCGACCCAGGAGGCGGTGCGGCAGGAGGGGTTCGGCGAGGAAGGCCTGAAACGCCTCGAAACGGTCTACGGCCCGGACCCGGGTTTGGCCGGCGCCGTTCTGTTGTCGAATTACCGGCAGCGGCGGGAAGTCGGCGTCGACCGGCCCGAGGACGCCGAAGCCGACACCGCGAGCCGCCAGGGTTTCCTGGACATGCTCGCCGCCGAGATCGCCTGCTTTGAGAAGATTCGGGAACTTCGTGAAACTGCGGCCGCCAGTCTGGCCGAAACGCATGCCTTCGCTCAGCACGCTCTATCGCCGGGTGACACGCAGCGATTTACGCGCTACGAGGCTTTTCTGGACCGGCAATTTGAACGTCTCGTGAAGCAGCTCAACGAGTGGCGCGAGAAGCATGCTCGAAGCGAGCCTCAGCCATATTAAACATAGGTGGATTGACGTAACAGTTAACTTTTGGAGGGGTAAATTACAAAACAAAACCGTCAGGTAATTGAAAACAAGTTACTTATCGTTTGGCAGCAGTCGTGCACGGCGTAGTGCCCAACGATCGGAGCCGCTGTCCGGCCCAAGCTTTCTACTTTTCTTCACCCCCGGACTGTGGTAGCTTGACTTGGGGATTGCTCGCGCACACGGCTGAAACCGCCAGGCGCCCGCCCGATGCTCGCGCGTCGGCTGGCGCATCATCGTCCGGTGCACGAAAATGCCTAACTCCGTAACCAGCTTCAAGCCCCGCGGTACAGGTGACGCCGCTGGGGGCCACTTCGACTCGCGCCGACGCGCCGAGTTCGAGGGCTTCCTGCTGTCGGTGGCGGGCCTGCTTGTCCTGCTGAGCCTCGTCTCCTACCATTCGCTCGACCCATCGCTCGACACGGTATCGGCTTCCGGAGCCCACAACTGGATCGGCCGCGCGGGCGCTTACCTGGCGGACGCGCTTCTGCAAGGCTTCGGCTGGACCGCGTACCTGTTCCCGCTGGGACTGATGGTGATCGGAATCCGGCGCATGTTCCTGAGGCCTTTCCATGCGCCGCGCACCAAGGCGTTTGGCGCGGTGCTGCTGCTGGTGTCGCTTGCGGCGCTGCTCGATCTCGGGCCCATGGTGCCGCAGGTTTCGGGACTGATCCGGGGCGGAGGATTGGCGGGGTACCTGATCGCCATGACGCTCGTGGCCGGGTTGAATCCTGCCGGCGCGGCGATTGTGGCGGGCGCCCTGTTTCTGGCGTCGCTCTTCCTCGTAACCAGGTTCTCCTTTGCCACCGTCGGACAATTCTTCCAGTCGCAATTTGCGCCGCTGGCCGGAATCGGCGCGAGCTGGCGCGCCTGGCGTGAGGATCGCGAACGCGAGCGGCTGAAGAAGAAGCTGGAGATCGAGCGCAAGACGGGCAAGCCGGCGGTCGGCGTTGCAGCAGCAAGCTCGAAAGTGGAGGCACAGCCGTCGACCGCGCTACCCGCGCCGCGCGAGCGCCTCGAGCCCGAGATTTACCGGCGCAGGCCTGTATCCGCGGGAGAAGTCGATAGCGCCGTGCAAGACCAGGAACTGTTCAACGACGCGCCGGAACAGGATGAGCCTCGCGTGGTCGAGGGCCAGGGACTGGGCGTCAGCGCCGGGGCTGCCATGGTAGCTCCGGCCGCGGCGGCGTCCGGCAAGCGCGCGCCTCGCGTGGCACCGCGATCGCGCAAGTACAAACTGCCCAGCCCATCGCTCTTGAAGCCGGCCGAGGAGGAGCAGGGAATTGACGAGGACGAGCTGAAGGACCGCGCCGCGAGCCTGGTGGAGAAACTCGCCGAATTCGGCGTGACCGGCCAGGTGACGCAAATCCATCCCGGGCCCGTCGTGACCACCTTCGAGTTCCTTCAGGACAAGGGAATCAAGTACAGCCGCATCACCAACCTGGTGGACGACCTCTGCCTCGCCATGAAGGCGGAGTCGATTCTCATTGAGCGCGTGCCCGGTAAATCGACGGTGGGAATCGAAGTGCCGAACCTGCACCGCGAGGTGATCTATCTGCGCGAGCTGATTGAGTCCGCGGACTTCAGCACCTCGGCGTCGAAGCTGACGCTGTGCCTGGGCAAGGACATCACGGGCAAGATGCGGATGGGCGAGATGACCCAGATGCCGCATCTGCTGATCGCCGGTTCCACCGGTTCCGGCAAGAGCGTGGCCATCAACTCCATGATCGTCTCGCTGCTTTACAAGGCGACGCCGGACGACGTGCGGATGATCATGATCGATCCCAAGCGCCTGGAGCTGAATCTTTACGAGGACATCCCGCACCTCTACACTCCGATCGTCACTGAGCCCAAGGTAGCGGCGAACGTGCTGCGGCGCGCCACCCTCGAGATGGAGGAACGCCTCAAAAAGCTGGCCGAGCACGGCGTGCGCAACATCGAGCAGTACAACCGGCTGTTCGAGGCGGAGTCCACGCTGAACCTGTTCGACAATAATGGCCAGGCCGAGGGTCCGCTGCCGTACCTGGTGATCGTGATCGACGAACTGGCGGACCTGATGATGGTGGAGCCGCAGACCGTGGAGGAGTCGATTACACGGCTAGCCCAGATGGCGCGCGCCGTTGGCATCCACCTCATCCTGGCCACGCAGCGCCCGTCCGTGGACGTCATCACGGGCCTGATCAAGGCGAATCTGCCCTCGCGCATGTCGTTCCGCGTCGCTTCCAAGGTCGATTCGCGCACGATTCTGGATGCCAATGGCGCCGAAGCGCTGCTCGGGCGCGGCGACATGCTTTTCCTCCCGCCCGCCACCGCGCGCCTGCTGCGCCTGCATGGCCCGCTCGTGACCGAGAAGGAGATCAACAAGGTCGTGGAATGGTGGAAGGCGCAGTCGCCGCCACAGTACAACGAGGATTTCCTGCGGCCGGTTGGCGACCGTGATGCTCCTGACCTCGAAGATGAGGAGGAAGACGCGGTCGAGATGGACGAAGTCTACCAGCAGGCCGTGCAGATTGTGGTCGAGTCCGGCAAAGCGTCCACTTCGCTGTTGCAGCGCCGGCTGCGTCTCGGCTATGGCCGCGCGGCGCGGCTGCTCGACCTGATGCAGCGCGATGGGATCATCAGCGCGCCCGACGGGGCGCGTCCGCGCGAGGTGCTGAAGCGTCCGGAGTGGCTGGCCGAGGTCGAAGAGCCGCTGCGCTGATTTCGCTGTAGCGGCGTGCTGTAGCGGCGCTCTACGAGCGCCGAGAATTTCAAAAAGCGCAAGGTCGGCGCTCATAGAGCGCCGCTACAGCAATTGACACACGCACCGGTTGACCGCAAAATGGAGTTACCGTGCCGCGGTAGCTCAGGTGGTAGAGCGCAGCCCTGAAAAGGCTGGCGTCGGCGGTTCAACTCCGTCCCGCGGCACCATTCTTTCGATCATTCCAGGCGCGTCACGCAGCCGTGACACTGGTCACAGACGCTGTTGTCGGCCTTCATTATAGTTACCCTTCGAACCAGGGGGTTCTCATGAGGATTGCGAATCGAATGTATGGTGTCATTTGCGGCGCCATGATCCTTTCTGTGTTCGCGCCGTCCAGTCGCGCCGCGACGCCGGTTGCGGTTACCGTGAGCGAGCGCCGCACCGGCTTCAATGCGGACTGGCGCTTCTTCAAGGGCGACGCGCCGGGAGCCGAGCAGCCGCAGTTTGACGATTCGACCTGGAGGGTTGTTCGTCTTCCACACGACTGGGCCATCGAGGGACCGTTCGATCCCAAGCTCAATCCGCACACCGGCGCACTGCCGATCTTCGGCACCGGCTGGTACCGCAAATCGTTCACCCTCCCTGAGAGCGCGAAGGGGCGGTACATCGCCGTGGAGTTTGACGGCGCCATGAACAACTCCCAGGTCTGGGTGAACGGTCATCTTTTGGGTGGCCGCCCCTATGGCTACATCGGTTTCGAGTTTGACTTGACGCCCTTCCTGAAATTCGGTGGTGAGACCAACGTGCTGGCCGTGCGTTTGACCCCCGAGGACCGCTCGTCGCGATGGTATCCGGGCGCGGGGATCTACCGGAACGTTTGGCTGGTCGCAACCGGGCCGGTTCACGTGGCGCATTGGGGGACATACGTGACGACCCCCAGCGTGACCGGCGATCGGGCCACGGTTTCGGTGAAGACGGACCTGGTAAACCGCACCGATAAGCAGGCGGAGGTCACGCTGCGCTCGTCCATACTCGATCAAAACGGCCGCGTCGTCGGCTCAACCGATGTCGCGGGTTCCATTCCGTCCAACGGAACCCAGACGGTTCCCACCACGCTGAATGTAACGCACCCCCGGCGATGGGACGTCGACGATCCCTACCTCTACACCCTGGTCACTGAGATCCGGACCAGCGGAAAAGTGGTGGACCGCTACACGACGCCGTTCGGTATCCGCACCATCGCCTTCGACAAGGACAAGGGCTTTTTCCTGAACGGGCGTCATCTCAAGCTCCAGGGCGTCTGCGATCATCACGACTTGGGCGCTCTGGGCGCCGCGGTGAACCGGAGGGCCACCGAGCGGCAGCTCGAAATCCTCAAAGCCGCGGGCGTCAACGCCATCCGCACCAGTCACAATCCGCCCTCGCCCGAGCTGCTCGAGTACACCGACCGCATGGGATTCGTCGTGATGGACGAGGCGTTCGACATCTGGCGCACTCCCAAGAATCCTAACGACTACGGCAAGTACTTCGACAAGTGGTCGGAGCGTGACGTGCGCGACATGGTGCATCGCGACCGCAATCACCCCAGCATCATTTTGTGGAGCATCGGCAATGAGCTGCCGGAAGAATCGCAGCCGGACGGCGCCCTGGTCGCGCGCAGGCTGTCGCGCTTCTTTCATGAGGAAGACTCCACCCGGCCGACTACCGCCAACTTCGATAACTGGCAGCAAACGCTCAAGAATAAGTTGGCCGACGAAGTCGACATCGCCGGCTTCGATTACCAGCCGGCGCGCTACGAAATGATCCTGCGCGAGCACCCTAACTGGATTCTTGTGGGCAGCGAGACCGCATCGTGCGTCAGTTCGCGCGGCGTCTATCACCTGCCCATCGAGAACTATGCGAAGCACCCCTCGCTGCAGATCACCAGCTACGACATCATCGCGCCTCCCTGGGCCAACTGTCCCGACGTCGAGTTCTTCTACCAGGAAAAGCTGCCGCAAGTCCTGGGTGAGTTCGTGTGGACCGGATTCGACTACCTCGGAGAGCCCACACCTTTCTTCACGAAGGGCGGGGATCTCGACCTCAGCGCGCCGGATTGGCCGGCGCGCAGCTCCTATTTCGGCATGATCGATCTGGCAGGCTTTCCCAAGGACCGCTATTACCTCTATCAGAGCCAATGGTCAAAGAAACCGATGGTGCATCTATTGCCGCATTGGAACTGGGCGGGTCGCGAGGGACAGCCCATTCCCGTCATGGCCTACTCGAACGCGCCGGAAGTGGAATTGTTCCTGAACGGCAAGTCGCTCGGGAAGAAAGCACGCTACTCCGACCAGTTTGAGATGCCGGTTTCCACGTCCATCATCGCGGAAGGCAAATTCACCAGCAAATACCGGCGGATCTGGCAGGTCCCGTACGCGCCCGGCGAGTTGAAGGCGGTCGCGTACAAGGACGGGAAGCAGGTGGCGGTCGACGTAGTCCGCACGGCAGGCGCGCCGGCGAAGATCAAGCTGCATCCCGACCGCAGCACAATCGCCGCCGACGGCGACGATCTCTCGTTCGTGACCGTGCGAATCGAGGATAAAGACGGCA
>JASHQD010000595.1 GCA_030037755.1 Terriglobia bacterium | reverse complement strand
GCGCCCGCTCGATGCTGGCAAGCAGAAAGATGGCGTCAAAGTTCTGCGGCTGCTTCTTGACGAGCTCGCTAGCCTCCGAAGACGCGACCTTGAGATCGCCGGTGTAGTAGCGAGCCTGGGCCGCGCCCATCAGCGCCGCGGGATCGCCGGGCCGGGCCGCCAGCACGCGCTCGAACTGCCGCAGGGCGCTCGGGTATTGACCCTGCTTCATCTCGAGCTGGGCCAGCAGGAGTCGCGCGTCCACCTGCTCCGGATCAAGCGCGAGCACGGTCGCCAGCCGATCGCGCGCGACTGGATACTGGTGGATCGCAGCCTCGAGACGCGCCGCCTGGTAGATGTACGTCGCGTTGTCGGGGTGCGCGGACACCAGTTGAGCGTAGGTCGATTCCGAATCGGCGAGTTTCCCCGACCATTCTTGAACAGCAGCTAGTCCCTCCAGCGCCTCGGGGTCGTCCGGCGACAGGGCGAGTACCTCCTGATACGCCCGAATCGAGTCATCGTACTGATGATTCCAGCCGAGCAAGCGCGCAAGCTGGATTTTCGAGGCACGATCGTGGGGACGTAGCGCCACCACGCGCCGGTATCGAGCGATGGCCGCCGCGAAATTCTTGCGGGCGGCTTCGATGCGCGCGGTGGCTTCGAGCGCGTCCACGTCGGTTGCTGGTTGCTGGTTTTCGGTTGCTAGTTGTCGGTTGTCCGCTGTCAGTTGTCCGTTGTCAGTTGTCCGTTGGCGGTCTCCGGTTGCCGGGCTTCGGTTCTCGGATTTCGAGTTTCGGGTTTCGGGTTTCGGGTTGTCGCCTTCCGGCTGCGGCGCGGTTTGCGCGAAAGCCGCCGGGACGGACAGGCACAAGGCCAGCAGGCCGAGCGCAAGTCGGTTGCCGGTTCTCGGTAGTCGGTAGTCGGTAGTCGGCTGCCGGTTGCCTGTTGCTGGTTGTCGCTTGCCGGTAGTCGGTTGCCGGTTGGTCAGTTGTCCAACGATTGGTAACCCGCTAGACTGCCAACTGACCACCGACAACCGATCACCGACACAACCGATCACCGACATAATCGAAACTCGATACGCGAAATTCGAAAATCGAAAATCGATAACCAGCAACCGACTACCGACTGCCAACAACCCGACAACCACCAACCGGCTACCGATAACCGACGGCCTCCGCCGGACGCACGTGCACCACTTTTTCCCATCTGCTGAAGCCTGTCAGGAACCGCAGCACACCTGTGAACCGGTACCACAGCAGAAGCTGTCGATAGCCGAAGTTTTCGAGCAGAGCGTAGGGCAGAAGGCCGGCGAGTTGGCGGACGGCTGCATAGCGCCGGTAGGTCACTTCCTCGAGGAACACGGCCCCCAGCGAGATGAGGGCGGAATATGCCAGGCTGAAGAGCACCAGCGGAACCAGAAAGGCGAGCGCCGCCGGATCGAGCCACGCCGCTACCGGGATGATCAAGTAACCGGCCATTTCCACCACAGCGCCGAGCGCCTCCACCAGCGCATGGAAAGGAAGGCTGACCGAGCCCAGGAGCCCGAATCGCCCATGGAAGAACATGGCGCGGTTCTTCCACAGTGTCTGGCAGAGACCGAGTTGCCAGCGCCGGCGCTGCCGTCCGAGCATCCGCAGGGTGTCGGGACACTGTACCCAGCAAACCGGGTCGGAAGAAAAGGCGGTGCGGATCGTCCGCCCATGCTCTGCGGCCCAGCGCCGCAGCCGGACGATCAGTTCCATGTCTTCAGTGACCGTATCGCCGCTGAATCCGCCGGCCTCAACCACGGTCTCCCGATGAAACAGCGAAAAAGCGCCGGAGATGATCAGCGTGCCCTCCAGCCTTCCCCAGCCGGTGCGCCCAAACAGAAAGCTGCGCAGGTACTCCACAACCTGAAAGCGCTCAAGTCCGGTGCGGGGCAGATTAACCTTCGTCACTCGACCGTCTGCCACCTGGCAGCCGTTGAGCACCCGAACCATGCCGCCGCTGGCGGCAACGTTGACTGGTGAGGTGACGACGTAAGCCATCAGGCGCAGGATGGCGTCGCTCTCCAGAACGCAGTCGGCGTCGAGCGTGCAGAAATAGGGGGTGCGGCACGCATTCAGTCCGGCGTTGAGAGCGTCCGGCTTGCCGCCGTTCTCCTTGCTGATGACCAGCAGATTGGGGAGATTGGCGCTGACGTAAGAGCCGCGCAGGGGGCGCGTCCGAAGGGGGCAGCGCAGGATGAGGTTCGTCGCGGCCAGATCGAAAGCAGCCATCAGCCTGGCCAGAGTTTCGTCTGTGGAGCCGTCGTCGACGACCGTGATCTGAACCCCGGGGTAATCCACGCTCAGCGCCGACCGCACCGCCTGCACGATGATCTCCTGCTCGTTCCACGCAGGAATGATGATGGTGACGGGCGGCGTAACCTCCGATTCCCGCAATTGCGGCAGCGCCTCGCATCGGCGCCGGCGCTTGTGAAGCCACACCGAAACCAGCGAGACGAGCATGAGCAGGGTGTAGCCGCCGTTGCCAATCACAAAATAGGTTGCGAGCAGGAGATTGAAAAGGGTCAGCGGGTTGGCGGTCAGGCTATGCACACATGGACTCCTTCGTCCGGCTCGCGCGGAATCTCGACGTAGAGACTGTAGCGGCGCTGTCCCCAGCGCCGGAGACGACTGCCGTAGCGCCGGTGTCCTCACCGGCGTCCTGATCGGCGCTGGGGACAGCGCCGCTACAGCTCCTACGTCGAAACTGTGGCCCCACCCACGCCCAGGTCGAATCCGGCACGCTGGATCTGCTCCCCGACCTGTTCCCGGCTGTAACGATCGGTTGTGGCGCGGTAATGGGCGAGCAGGAAACTGACGCCGCGCCGGCCCTGCGTCGCAATCGCCTTGGTGGCGGCTTCGCGGACGCGCCAGTTCGAGTCCGTCAGGCGGCGGCCGAGAGCCTCGATCGGGCAGGGCCGGTATCGGGAGAGAGCGCGCGCCGCGTGCAGCCGTACGAACCATTCACCGTCGTTCAGCAGAGCCACCAGGGCCGGTGCCGCGCGCGGGTCGTCAAGGTGCGCGATGACGTCACTCGCCCGCGCCCGAACGTCGGGATTAGGATCCCTGGGGAGCCGGGTTAGAAAGATCTCCGCGACCCGGCCGGGCAAGGCATCGTGAGGCGGTGGAAAGCCGGATTCTGCCGTTTTCCCCTTTGGCAGGGCTTTGTTGATCTGATTGAGGTTGCCGGCTTCGCGGAGCGAGATTTTGAGGGGGAACAAGGGTATGCGCGACTGTGCCGCGACGGAGTTTCGCTCCATCATGGTGGCGATCACGTCAGCGGCCAGAAAGCGCGCGCGACGATGCGGATGCTGCAACATGTCCGCGAAGCCGGACGTACAGGCCAGGGGAAAAGCCGAGAGCGTCATCCGCAGCGTGCGCACGGATAGTGTCGCACCGCGGCCAAGAGCAGCGTCCTCAAGCTTCCGGACGAGTACGGGAAAGCTCGACGGCGCCCGAATCCGGGACAGCGCCTGAGCGGCGGCTGAGCGGACCGCCAGGTGAGGGTCCTCCAGAGCGTTCCCGAGCAGCCGGCAGCTTGTCTGATCCCGTATGCGCCCCAGGTTGTCGGCGGCTTCGGCCCTGACCACAAAGCTGAGGCTGGGGATTCGCTCGAGGCTCGTCAGTTTCCGGCTCAGCAAGGCAGGGATGCTCCAGCCCGAAGGTGGGCGGGTCAACTGCCTGCGCCAGAGATCCACCAGTCCGAAGTCCGCGCAAATGCTTCTGAGCCTGGCAAGTCGCACTGGATCAGCATCTTCGTCACCGAGCGCCAGACGATCCAGCAGCATCTGGCGTACCGCCTCGGGATACTTACGAAGCTTATCGAACCCGGCTTCGGAGTCGATGCAGTTATCACATAGCCCGTCAATCAGCGGCTGGATCCGGGCACGGGTGCTGCGGCGATGGCGTGCAAGTCCGAATCGGACGGCGCGCCGCAAGAATAGGGATCCGGCCAAAGCGCCGACAAGGGCTGAGAGCGCAAGGGCGAGGGTCCACGCGAAGTGAATGACGGGATGAGCGTTGCTTAGAATTGTCATCCATTTCCTCAGCAGATTCTAAGCAGGGTTATTAACCTATGGTAATATACCAGTCAGTAAATCCAAGTGAATCGTAGGTATTAAGGAAGCTGCAATTCTGTGACGGTCGTCACCGCCGTCTGTGCTGGCTCCATCAATGCAGTGGACGCAGTCAGATCCCAAAAAGAAAAAGGCCGCGAATCTGGCTCGCGGCCTTCTTGGAAGTCGGATTCGACCAACGACTAGGGAATGGTACCCTTTACTTCGCCGGCTTCCTGACCCTCGGGGTCATTGAAAGTGGTCCAGCCGGCTTCGGCCGGGTTGTAGGCGAGATAGGAATTGGCGGTTGCCCAGTATCCTGAGAACGTGGGCGCGAGGGTATCATTGGCGGTGGCCACGACCCAGTATTGGGTCCCGCCAGTGAGGGCGATTCCGGGCGTCCCGAGGCTCGCGGCGACCAGGGTGCAGCAGGTCCCGTCCGTCGGCGCATTCTTGACATTGACGGTCTTGAGCGAAGTTCCAGGAGCCCCATCCGCATCGTTGTACAGGGAGAGTTCGAGCGCGTTGGTCCCGGCATAGTACTGAATGGCGGCCTCGATGATGGTTGCATGGGAGTCCTTGGCCGGTGTGAAGGGCATTGCAATCCATTGCTCCGATGTACCGCAGTCACTCTGGTTATCTCCGGTGACGCAATACCCGAAGGCATCATCGTACAGATTCGTGGATGTCGGTCCGAGGTTGGAGAAAATTGTCACGGTGCCGGCGGGCGCGACGTCGTGGAAAGGCGTGATGTCGAGAGAGGGCTGAATCTGAACGAAATCCTGAATCTTGTTCTGAGCCAGAAGCGTGCCGCACGCGAAGGTCAAGGCGAACAGTGTGCCTGCGGCGCCGTTCAACAACTTTCGTGCCATTCTGTCTTCCTCCTATGGTTTTAAGCTCGCTTGAGCCGATGACTTGCACTCTCGAGGCTCCTTCTGCCAAGCCCAACGGTTTAGGCCGTCAGGTGCATGCCCGGTCAAACTGCGTCGCGCACTATATTGAATGGAAAAATGAAAGTCAAGATAACCGCCGCCGATAATAGCCAACTCGGCTAGCATCAGATTGCCAG
>JASHQD010000043.1 GCA_030037755.1 Terriglobia bacterium | reverse complement strand
GTTCTCGCGCCCGGTCCGCACAAGAATGCTGTTGAGACCGAGTTTGATCCGGTTGCGGCTGTCGGCGGCAATTTTCTTTTCCCATAGCACCTTCGGCACCACGCCGAACATCTGTCCACCATCGAGGGCGAAAGTGCCGTCAGACAAGGGGTGAATTTCAAAGTCGCCAAGCTTCATACGGTAGTCGGTTGCCGGTAATCGGTTTTCGGTTTCCGATGTTGGGTGTTCGGCCTCACGCAGCAAGCCTTGTTTATAGATTTGGGTTCCGAATTCCGAGTTTCGTTTTTTCGAGTTTCGAATTTCGCTTCCCGAATTCCGGACTTCGCCGGCCTAGGACTCCTCCACCAGTTCGATCAACACTCCCGCCGTACTCGACGGATGCACGAAAGCGATCTTCTCGCCGCCCGCGCCCACTCGCGGCTGGCGGTCGATGAGCTTGAACCCGTCGTGCTCGAGCGCCGCCAGCGTCTGCTCGAGATCGGGCACCGTCAGCGTCAGATGATGCACGCCGCGTCCACCCTTTTCGAGGAAGCGCGCGATGGGTGAGTCTGGAGCCGTCGCCTCTAACAGCTCGATGCGGCTTTCTCCGACCTGGAACATGGCCACGCGGACTTTCTGGTCGGCAACTTCCTCCACCGAGGCAGGCTCGGCGCCCGTGAGCTTGCGGAAAACTCCCAACGCATCATCAAGCGATTTCACCGCAATGCCGACATGATCGATTCGCATCGACGTTCCGCGATTGCAGGGCGCATCGCCGCGCCCGCCTGCGTCATGCTTCGCCGCGCTCGCTCGTTAACTCGGGAGGAGCTGATGTCGCCGCCCTCACGATTTCATCAACGGCTGAATGCGGGTCGGAACGGCCGCCCAGAACATCATCCACCCAGCGATCGACCCGGCCGTCGCTTAATTGTTCGCGCAGCACTCGCTCGAACAGTCTTTGGCGGAGCAGTGCCAGCAGGCGTGCCCGCCACTTCTCACGCTGTCTTTTCAGCCTGAGATTGGTATTCTCGCCGAACGCCCGGAAGTCGTCCAGAGCTTTGCGCAGTTCCGCGACGCCTTCGCCGGTCGTGGCCACCGTCTGGACCACGGGCGGACGCCAGCCGTCGCTGCGCGGCGAAATCGAGAGCATGGCGCGCAACTCCTGCTCCACACGGCCTGCGCCGGGCCGATCCGCTTTATTGATCGCGA
The DNA here is from genome assembly GCA_030037755.1 of Terriglobia bacterium. Taxonomy (GTDB): domain Bacteria; phylum Acidobacteriota; class Terriglobia; order UBA7540; family UBA7540; genus Gp13-AA77. Next base: position 7,518 of record JASHQD010000043.1, on the reverse strand, counting down.
AAATGTCGGCAATCTCCATCACCCCGGCTTTGAACGTTTGCACGTCGTCGCCCATGCCGGGCGCGAGCACCAGCACGGTCGCGTCGGCGAGATGCGCCACTTCAACCTCGTCCTGGCCGACGCCGACGGTTTCAATCAGAACGGTTGCGCAGCCTGCGGCTTCGAGCACGGTCACCACGTCATGCGCCGCCGGCGCGAGTCCGCCGAGTTCGCCTCGCGTCGCCATGCTGCGGATGAAGACGTCAGGGTCGGTGCAGAGACTCTGCATCCGGATGCGATCGCCGAGAATGGCTCCGCCGGAGAATGGGCTGGTCGGATCCACAGCGACAATGCCCACGCGGAGCCCGTCGCTACGGTATTCCGCCGCCAGCTTCTCAACCAGCGTACTTTTCCCGGCGCCGGGAGCTCCGGTAACGCCTGCCACTTCGGCCTGGCGGCGAGCCTGGGCAAAAAGCAGTCTGAAGAGCGGAGTAGCCTCCGGTTCGCCACTCTCGATGGCCGAAATGGCCCGTCCGATGGCGCGCCGGTCGCCGGCAGCTACGCGTTGGGCCCAATCTTGGAGGTCGAGCTGAGACATTGAGGGATTGAGCCATTGCGTCATTGAATTATTGAGTCAATGGTCCAATGACTCAAGGGCTTGCCACTCGCCACTCGTCACTTGCCACTGGATTTCAAGACTTGCCTTGCAATCACGAGCCGCTGGATTTCGCTCGTGCCTTCGCCGATCGTACAGAGCTTCACGTCGCGATAGAACTTCTCCACGGGATAGTCTTTGGTGAATCCGTAGCCGCCGTGGATCTGTACGGCTTCGTTCGCCACGCGCACGGCCATTTCACCGGCGTAGAGCTTGGCCATCGCGCCTTCGGTGGTCACGCGGCAGTTCCGGTCGGCGAGCTGTGCCGCGCGCAAGGTCAGGAGGCGGGCGGCATCGATTTCCGTCGCCATGTCGGCAAGCTTCCACTGGACCGCCTGGAAGTCGGCGATCGGCTTTCCAAACTGGTGCCGTTGACGCGCGTAGCCCAGTGACGCTTCGTAGGCTCCCTGGGCCATCCCCAGGCCCAGCGCGGCTATGGAAATCCGTCCGCGATCCAGCACGCGGAGACTGTCCACAAATCCGTGGCCGCGCTCGCCCAGCAGATTGCCGGCCGGCACGCGGCAGTCCTCGAAGATCACTTCCGCCGTGTCGCTGGCGCGCAATCCCAGCTTGTTCTCTTTCTTTCCGGGACGGAATCCAGGCGTGCCCTTCTCGATGATAAACGCGGAAATGCCGTGTTTCTTGGCGCTTTTGTCCGTGACGGCCATGGCCACACAGATGTCGGCATAGGTGCCGTTCGAGGTGAAGGTCTTGGCGCCGTTCAGCACCCAGTGATCGCCCTCGAGACGCGCGGTGGTGCGTGTGCCGCCGGCATCGCTCCCGGCCTGTGGCTCCGTCAGGCTCCAGCAGCCCAGCTTTTCGCCGCGCGCGAGCGGCTCCAGATACCTCCGCTTTTGCTCTTCGCTACCCGCGATGTAGATGTGCCCGGCGCAAAGCGACGTGTGCGCCGCCACGCTGATGGCCACCGAGCCGTCGACGCGCGCCAGTTCCTCAATGACCAGCGCGTACTCCACGTAGCCGAGGCCGGCACCCCCGTATTCGGCGGGGAACGGAACGCCCATGAGCCCGAGCTCGGCGAGCTTCGGCAGAAGTTCGTGCGGAAAATGCTGGGCTTCGTCCCACTCCATCACGTGAGGACGCATCTCGTTCTCGGCGAATTCGCGCACCGTGCGCCGGATTCCCTGTTGTTCGTCGGAATACTGCAGATTCAAGCTTGCACCCCTGAGGCCGGCGAACGGAAACCACTCGAAAGGCTCTCTCGTCTGCCCTGAATATAGAATACACGAGACGACGCGCGTGGCACGTGGACCGGAGCTGATGTAACATCCTTACGGAGTTATTGATTCATGCGTTTAAAGTCAGGCTCGGAAATCCGGCGTCTTCCAACGCTTGTGGCCGCGCTGATCATCGTATCGCCGTCTGTGTTTGCCGCCCATGACAGGACTGCGGAGTCGAGTCAGGCCTTATTGCAGGGGTTCCTGTCAGGGTGCAGTGTCGAGATGGACTCGGTCGCTCGCGGCAAGACGGATGCGCAGGGGGCGTTGATGCTAACCGGCGTTGAGCCCGGCGACCATTACCTGCACGTTGACTGCGCCGGCCAGGCCGAACAGGAATTCTTCATCTCGGTCAAGCCGGGAGAGCGCGCGGCGCTCAAGCCGAAGCCGGCGGCGCCCGCGCCCGATGCCGTCCAAACCGCCCAAAGTCGGGAAGAGTTGCGCGATCTTGTCCTCAAAGCTGCCGACGCGCGCACCGCGGGCCACGCCGAGGAGGCGATCGCGGATCTGCGTCGCGCCGTGGATCTCGACCCGGCCAACGCCGATCTGCATCGCGAACTGGGCATCACTTTTCTGCTCTTGAAGGATTGGAACCGGGCGCGGGTGGAGTACCTGGAAGCGATCAAGCACGACCCGAGCGAAGCCGAGTCGCACAATGGCCTGGGATACGCCTTGGAAAAGCTCGGCAACGTTGACGGCGCCGCGAGGGAGTATGGCGCTGCTACACGGCTCGATCCTGACGACGGCGAGTACCGCGAGCATTACTTCAAGGCGCTGGCGATGCTTGAAGCCGAGAAGGACAACAAGGGAAAGAAGAAATAGTTCCGTCGTGGCGCGCTCCCTGGGGAGGAAACACCGCGTTACTCGGGACCCTCACTTAGGCTCTCACGGCATTTGCTCCCGCCTCCGATCTCTGAGCAGGTAATCGAGCGCCGAAGGCTTTCCCTTGAGCGATCCGCGCATGCGTTGGATATAGTCGCCGCTGTTCGGCCGGGGCGGGCTGGCTGCGTTGTTCTTCACCACAGCCGCTGCGCCTTCACGATTACCGCTGCCGCGCGGCCGCTTCGCCGATTGGTGCTGTTCCTTCATCAAGGTCCCTCTTTCTTCTCTCCATCGTAGTCCTGTCCAAGTGCTAAACTAACCTGCCGTCTGCACTGTAATCAACATGAACCGAAAGACAGTTTGCACTCTCGTCGTCATCGTGGGCCTCGCCTTGTGTGCGGCCATCAAAAAGATCCCTGCCACAGTTGGCGCGGCTCAGGCTCGAGAGCAGCGCGACTGGCCCGTCTACGGCGGCGACCCGCAGGACACGCGCTACTCTCCCCTCGCGCAGATCAATCGCAGCAACGTCGGCCAACTGCAACTGGCGTGGACGTACGACACCGGCGAGACGGGCGAGAAGGGCGGATTGCAGACCAGCCCGATCATCGTCCGTGGCGTGCTCTACGGTTACACGCCATCTCAGAAGGTGATCGCCCTCGACGCCGCCACGGGCAAGCTTCTGTGGAAGTTCGATTCCGGCATCGGCGGCACGGAGCCCGCGCGCGGACTCGTCTATTGGTCTGAGGATTCCGCCACGAGCGGCCGCATTCTTGCCGGCATCATGAACTACGTCTATGCGCTCGACGCCGCCACGGGCGAGCCCATCAAGACCTTCGGCAAAGATGGACGTATCGACCTGCGCGAGGATCTCGGGCGCGATCCGGCTAAGCAATCGCTCGCCCTGACGAGTCCTGGCATCGTTTACCGCGACCTGTTGATTGTGGGCGACCTCGAGCCCGAGACTCTGCCCGCGCCGCCCGGCGACATCCGCGCCTACGACGTGCGCAGCGGCAAGTTGCGCTGGACCTTCCACACCATTCCGCGTCCGGGCGAGTTCGGTTACGACACCTGGCCGAAGGACGCCTGGACGTACACGGGCGCCGCCAACAACTGGGGCGGCATGGCACTCGACCCCGGCCGCGGCATCGTCTACGTCCCCACCGGCTCGGCTGCCTTCGACTTCTACGGCGCCAATCGCGTGGGCGACGATCTGTTCGCCAATTGCCTGATCGCGCTCGACGCCGCCACCGGCAAGCGCATCTGGCACTTTCAGGCCGTTCATCACGATCTCTGGGATCGCGATTTCCCGTCGCCGCCGACACTCGTCACCATCGAGCACGAAGGGCGTAAGGTCGATGCGGTGGCGCAGACTTCGAAGCAGGGATTCGTCTTTCTCTTCGATCGCGTCACCGGGCAGCCGCTCTTTCCCATCACGAATCATCCGTATCCGCCAAGCACGGTGCCGGGCGAAGTTGCCGCCGCCGGGCAGCCGCTGCCCGACAAGCCCGCGCCGTACACGCGCCAGCTTCTCACCGAGGACATGCTCACGACGCGGACGCCCGAGGTACATCAATGGGCGCTCGAGCAGTTCCGGAAATTCCGCAGCGAAGGGCAATTCGTCCCGTTCAGCGCCGGCAAAGACACGGTGATCTTTCCCGGGTTCGACGGCGGCGCGGAGTGGGGCGGATCGGCGGTCGATCCCGAGACCGGCATCCTCTACGTGAACGCCAACGACCTCGCGTGGACGGGCGGACTTGCGGAGATCAAGCCGGGAACCTCCGCAGTCCGGGCGCTCTACCTGAACCGCTGCGGCATCTGTCATGGCGAGAACCTGGCAGGGTCGCCGCCGCAGTTCCCGTCGCTGATCGGCGTGCGAAACCGGCGCACCTCCGAGGAGATCGTCACCCTGCTGCGCAAGGGCAGCGGACGCATGCCGGCGTTCACCGATCTCTCCGACGATCAGGTGTCGGCGCTGGTTCAATACCTGACCAATGGCGAGGCTCGCGAGATAGCCAACGCCGCGGCGGCCGCGCCCGGCATGACGTACAGCTTCACCGGCTACAAGCGATTCCTCGACCCCGAGGGCTACCCCGCGGTCGCGCCGCCCTGGGGCACGCTGAACGCGATCGATCTCAACACCGGCGACTACGCCTGGAAGATTCCCTTCGGCGAGTATCCGGAGCTGGCGGCGAAAGGCATGCGGAATACCGGGACCGAGAACTATGGCGGACCCGTGGTGACGGCCGGCGGACTGGTCTTCATCGGCGCCACCAGCTACGACCGCAAGATGCACGCCTACGACAAGCGAACCGGCAAGCTGCTCTGGGAAGCCACGCTGCCCTTCGCCGGAAACGCCACGCCCGCGACCTATGAGATCGACGGGCGGCAGTACGTGGTGATCGCCGCGGGCGGAGGACGTCCTCGGGGCGCGCCCGCGGGAGGGTCGTACGTGGCGTTCGCGCTGCCGCGATAGGATAATCGGCGCCAAACCCCTGCAAACACTGAGAATGCGGCTTTCTCCAGCCACGACTCTTAACGTTCGAGCCGGTTCCCCGCATATTCGGACCAAAACTACGCATATTTCGACCAAAAACTGCGTCTTTGCAAACTTGGATGTAGCCCCCTTTTTGCTGAATCTAAAGGACATTCCAGCTTAGGGACTAGCCCCCGTTTTTGACCTATGTTCTTTATTCACCGTCACATTCCAGCTTAGGCGCGTGGATGTTTTTTCACGCATTTTGCACGTTTCCAGCGGCCCGATCATGGCCCAAGTCCAGCATTTCCGGTAGAATAGGGGTGAAGCGCATTTTTGCGATCAATGGCCTGACTTTGCGGCTTACCCGTTATGTTATTCATTCAGCGTCACATTCCCGATGAGGCGTGGATGGTTTTCGCGCATTTCGGTAGCTTCCCGCCCGGGCCCAGGTTGGTCGTTACCACCAGGCGCCCCAGCCGACAAGCGTTGATTTGCAGAGCGTTGCACTATCCTTTTGCTGAAATGGGGCCTTTTTCTAAGGCTAAACTGCTGAAAACAAGGAGGATAATCGAAGTGGCTTTGGCCACGGGCATTCCTCAGATAAGTAATTGATATGCTTGGCTTTAAGCATAATGGGTTTGCTGGCTTTGGCGTGTTGAGACGAAAACTGCTCGATAGGCCGCTTGATGAGGTCGAATGACAGCGCGTCCGGGCGATTAACCGGCTCGGTAACATATCCTTATTTACTATATTATATACCCGATTCGTTCGATGTCAAGCTTTTTTTCGCCCGCCTACAAGCGCCGCGGCTGAGGTCGGAAGTGTTGTGCTCATTATCGATGCCAGGAACGACCGCGCAGCCCGGTGGTACACGCATTACGGCGCCGTGCGTTTGAGCAACAAGCCCCTGACGCTGGTTATGTCGCCCGCCACCTTCGCCGCTGAGCTGAATGCGGCACGACAGTTATGAGGCGGGACAGCAATCTGTGGCGGATCAGATGATACCGTTGGGGAAGAGGAGGAAGCGAATGGCCGTTTCGGCCATCGCCATTGGACTCCTCACTTTCTTCGCGCCCATCGTCATTCTCGATCCACCGGTCATGAACCGGAGGGAATGGTCTCCGTGGCATCTTGCCTCGGCGGTCTTTGAGCGGAAGCTGCCGGTCCCGGGAGGCCTCTTTGACCCCGGCTTGGTCGAGATTGCGCTCATCTACCTGCTGATGGCGGTTGCCCTCGCGCTCGTCTTTCGCCCTGGCCCGCCCAAGGCCCTGGCCGCCGTCAGCGCCGTGGGCGTTGTTCTCAGCCTGCTCGGCAAGTTTTGGGACCTCGCCTTCCTATGGGCGTTCGGGTGGTACCACCACATGCAGACCCAGCACCTGAGAATGGGCGTGACCTATTGGGTTCTGCCGTGGATTATGCCAGCGCTGCTCGTCCTTTGCTTTGCGAAAGAGTTGGACGCAGAATGATTCGCGCCTCAAACGCTGCTCACCCGGTGTTCCTGTGTATCTCGTTGTGGCACGGTCCTGTTGTGGCATGGCTTCGTTATGGGATGGTCCCGTTATGGCACGGTCTCCTGACCGTGCTACAGCCACGACCGAAGATCTCCCCGCACTCCAAGGCGCTTTGCGCTCCGCTACAGGTCAAAGTGCGACCCTGCCCGGTGGGTGGAAACGCACGCATAAACCGGTCAGAGGAGTCCGCGGAACAGTCGGAATCAAGGCTCCCACCGCGGGCAGGGGTCAGGAGTCAGGGGTGCCATCGCCACCCGCGCGACGCGCCCCTGTGTATCGACATCGGTGGCCCGCTGTGGCACAGTGATCCTATGGACAAGGGTAGCGTCATCGCGGCGTTGCGGGAGCATCGGGCGGAGCTGGAGGCTGCTGGCGTGGTGCATCTGCGTCTGCACGGCTCTGTGGCGCGCGGCGAGGCTTCCAACGTTTCGGATGTGGACCTGATCGCGGACTTTGACGCCGCTCGCAAATATTCCCTGCTCGACCGGGTAGCGCTGGAAAACCGGCTGGCTGAGATCCTGGGCGTGCCGGTCGATCTCTCCCCCGCCGCAGCCCTGAAGGAGCCTGTGCGACAGAAGGCCGCCCGCGAGGCCGTGCTTGCCTTTTAGAGAACCTTCCTTATCGTTGCGGGACATTGCTGCGATTCAGGCGACGGAGCGGTTTACGGAAGGTATGGTCTTCGAAGCGTTCAAGGCCGACGCCAAGACCATCGCCGCCTCGTTGTGGCGCGGTCTCCTGACCGCGCCACGCCTGCGACCGAAGGTCTCCCCAACGTCGTTCCGCCCGCTGAGCTTCGCTCATCGAACGCGTTCTCAGCACATCGTCATTCCCGCGACACTT